>SLAT01000290.1 GCA_007126715.1 Roseinatronobacter sp. | reverse complement strand
TATGGCGGAGAGACAGGGATTCGAACCCTGGGTCCCCGTAAAGGGACAACGGTTTTCGAGACCGCCCCGTTCGACCACTCCGGCACCTCTCCATCGGGTGCGTCGATAATCTCTTGCGAATGGGCGTGCAAGCAGAAATTAACCGGGATCTTCGGGATCTTGATGCCCGAATAAGAATCAAGTCCATTCTTGCCACAGAACCGGTTCATGTGCTCTGCGCGCGTGAAAGTGTTTGGCGTCAGTGTCCGGGTTTCAATATGGTTTCACCAACTCAATAGAACCGGATCTGATCATGCCTTCATCTTTGTTTCAAACTGCGCGTCTTGTTCTGTCAAGTTTGGTTATCCTTCTGTCACTTGCGCGTTTTGCCGCGGCAGAAGATTTGTCGCGCGCATATCTTCTGCCCGAGTTATTCGAGATCATGGCCGCTGAGGGGCGCAACTCTGTACTGGCAGAAGGCGCAGTTCCTCTGGAAGGCCGCGCTTTGGCAGATTTTGAGCGTGATGTCTCAAGAATTTATGACCAGCAGACCATGCATGATGCGTTTCTGGCAAGTTTGATGGCGGAAGTGGCCGCGACACCCGAGGTGTTACAGGATGCGCTCGAATTCGCTGGGACCGACCTGGGCAAACGGGTTTTGCGCCTCGAAATCTCTGCGCGTGATGCCCTGCTGGATGACGAAGTCGATGAGATCGCGCGCCTTGCACTTTACGATGCGCGCGAGGCGCGCACCGATACCGCCGCTTCGGATCGCTTGGCGATGATACGCGAACGCGTGGATGCGAATGATCTGGTCGAGCTGAATGTGTCGCTGGGGCTGAACACCAGTTATGCCTATTATCAGGGCATGATGTCAGAAAACGCGGTCAACGGTCTGGATTCAGAACAACTTCTGTTTCTGGTCTGGGCACAGGAACCCGAGATCCGAGCCGATATAGAGGACTGGATCGAGTCCTATTTCATGATGGCCTACAAGCCGCTGAGTGATGACGAGTTGGAGGCCTATATCGAATATGCCTCAACACCCCTAGCGCAGGCGTTCAACCGCGCAATGTTTCGGGCCTTTGAGACCTTGTTCAACAAGATTTCTCTCGATGTCGGGCGCGCTTTGGGTCGCAGACTGAATGTAGAGGATATTTAGCCAGCAGGGGCTGCTTCACGAAACGGGGCCGGTTTCTAGCCTTCGGCCAAGGCGGTCCAGCATTTTCAGACAAAGTGCAAGTTGCCCCGTCTCGATATATTCATCCGGTTTATGCGCCTGAGCGATGGAGCCAGGTCCACAAATCACTGACGGTATCCCGATGTTTTGAAACAGCCCGGCCTCGGTGCCGAATGGGACGAGCCCTGTATCATTCTCGCCGGTCACCGCCATGACCAGATCACGCGCAGGGTTCTTGTGTTCCGGCACAAGGCCGACGACTTCGGCGACGATATCGGTGCAAATATCGGCTGCCAAATGCTTCATGCGCATCTCGGGCAGTAATTCATCCCGCACCAACCGTTCGATTTCCGCTTTCACGAAATCCGCATCCGAAGCCTGCACGGGTCGCATTTCCCAGTCCAGCCGCGCCTTGCCTGGAATGACATTATGGGCCACGCCACCCGTCAGCATCCCCATATTGATGGTCGTATGCGGTGGGTCGAACGGGCAATCAACGGAGGCGCGCGCCTTGAGCGCCTCGCGCAACTCCACAAGTTTCGTCATAAAACGCGCGGCAAATTCAATCGCATTCACGCCCTGATCCGGGGCAGAGCCATGGCCTTCCAGCCCCGTGAACCAGGTCGTATATTCAAAGCACCCCTTATGTCCGTCGATCACCTTCATCAATGACGGCTCTCCAATGATCGCAACAGCGGGTCTGATGCCGCGACGTTGCAGCGACGCTGTCAGGGCCTGTGCCCCGAAGCAGCCGATTTCCTCATCATAGGTGAAAGCGAAATGGATCGGGACCTTCAGCTTACGGCGTGCGAATTCGGGCGCCATGGTCACGCAAGCGGCGACAAAACCTTTCATGTCGCATGTGCCGCGCCCGTATAAACGACCGTCACGCTCGAACATTTCAAAAGGGTCACTGCTCCAAGGTTGGTCGGTAACCGGAACCACATCGGTATGCCCCGACAGTATCACCCCGCCGTCACAATCAGGGCCGATCGTTGCAAACAGGTTCAGCCTGTCGCCTGTGGTGTCCGGCTCCAACCATGTCCGGGCGCCATTTTCTTGCAGACGCTCGGTCAGATGCTCTGTAATTGCGCGGTTCCCATCTGACGACACTGTGGGAAAGGCGATCAACTCTGCCAACAGGTGCTTGCAGCGCCTCAACAGGTCCGTATCGGCTGACTTATCCATCCAGAGCCTCTTACCGCGTCGCTGATGAATGGCTATCTGGATAGCTTTGCCACGTCAATCCGGGCGCTCGGCAACAGGCTGTTTATGCAGTGCTGTCGGACGCAACTCGTCCAGCAACCATTCAGCGCGCGCGATCAGGTCATCGGCTATTTGCAGCTTTTGGTTCAGCCGTTCGGCTTTTGCCGGTGACTTCTCCACTGCCTCCAACAGTTCCGCACGACGCGCCCGCAGCTTCGTGATGACCTTTTCGACATCGCGCGGCTTGATTTTGGAAGCCTTGCCCGCTTTCACCCGCGCAAGATACTCTTCCAGCTTCGTAGAAAGCTTCTCATATGCCATCACGCGCTCCAATTCAGACGGGCGACAGAGTCCACTTATTTTGTGTAGGTTTCATGACACAGCCTGCACTGATTTTTTCATCTGGTCATCTTCATCCATCTCCAGCAAACGCTCTATCTCCGCCTCGGCTGCATCATTGGGCCGATAGATCAGTTGGGCCGCATCCAGAAGTGCACGCATCGCTTCAAACGCATAGCCTGAATCGTTCAGGCAGGATGTCGCGTCTGCTGCCGATATTCGCCGGGTTTGCAAAGCACGCTCTACATTCTGAACGACCACGCGCGCTTCATGATCCAGTGCTGCGCGTTCCTCTTCCATCCACAGCGATGTGCGCGCCTCTGGGGCGGTTGCCTCCAGTCGTTCGATCTCTACGAGGATCTGCGCAATTTCCCGGCGCAGATTGTCATATAGAAGCGTAATCTCGCCATGTGGGACAGTGGTAAAACGCTGCGTATTGTCGCGCATATGCTTGATCGCCTTGACCGCGCGCACCACAAAACCTGCTGCATCGCGCAATTCCTGCAAACGCATCACAGCTTCGGCGGGCAGTGCGAGCGTTGCCTTTTGTGCTGTAAATTCGACAATCGCGCCATGCAGAGACTTGACCTTATCTTCATAGCGGCGCTCGAAATCGAGTTTGATCGGGTCATTGGACCGCGCGATTGTCACCGCGATATCCTTTGACTGGATCAAATCCTCCAGCCGAAGGTTCAGCCCCTCGCAGATCAGGCCCGCCGCATTTTCATACAGATGCCGCAATTCGTTGCCCAACGCTGTCAGGATCGTTGCCGGAAAATCACCCAGATTGTCGTTGATGAAGCGTGGTTTGCTGATACTGGGCGCAGGTGCGGCGATACGGCGTTCAAGAAACTTCAGCAATCGCGCCATCAGGGGCACCATGATAACAAGGCCCAACAGGTTGAAGAGCGTGTGAAACACCGCCAGGCGCAGCGCGAAATCATCCGCCCTTATGCCCAGCAAGTCGCTGATCTGGTCGACAGTAACACGCAGAGGCACGATAAGAATAAGCGCCGCAAGCGCCGTGGCGAAATTGAAGATCAGATGCCCCAAGGCCAGCCGCTTGCCCTGATAATTGGCCGATGCGGCCCCTATCAGCGCCGTGACTGTCGTGCCGATATTCGCGCCAATCGCAACCGCCAGCGCGTTGTCATAGGTGATCTGCCCTGTCGCCAGCGCTGTGATGACCAGCAGCATCGTGGCATGGCTGGATTGCATGACCACGGTGGCCGCAGCCCCCAGCAATGTGTAAACAGCCAGCCCCGCCAGACCGCTTAATGCAAGCTGGCTTAGGTCAAAGCGGGCGCTGAAGGCATCAAACCCGTCCTTGATAAAGGCAATCCCCAGAAAGATCAGCCCGACCCCAAGCACCACCTGCCCTGCCCCGCGCATGGCCGGACCACGCTGGAACATCAGCACGGCCCCGATCGCCAGCATCGGCATGGCATAACGCGCGATATCAACCTTCAGCCCCACCCCGGCAATCAGCCATGCGCCCGTGGTGGTGCCCAGATTGGCCCCGAAGATAATGCCCATCCCGGCTTGAAGCGTAATCAGCCCGGCACTGAGAAAAGAGATCGAGATGACCGAGACAAGCGAGCTGGATTGCGTGATTGCCGTTGCCAGAACGCCAAAACCCATCGCGCGCGGCAAGGTTCCGGTCATGCGTGCCAGTATACGCTCCAGCACACTGCCGCCCAGCGCCTTGAAGCCGTCTTCCAGCATGACCATGCCCAGAAGAAAAATTGCGACACCAGCGGCAATCTGCTGGAAATCTGTGCTTAGCCAGAAGGCCAGCAGCAAGATTGCAAGGATCAGGCCCAACTGAAGCTGTGGCGCGTATCGTGTCATAACCCAGAATGCCCCGGCGTGGCCCGCAAGCGCGTTATGCGACAAGGCCACAGACCAGATGTAGCGCGGAAAAGGGGCGCTGCGCTACTGTTTTCCAGCGTGCCCCCTACCCGTCCATATCGAAAGGCTCGATCAGTTCCGCCCCCTCGGCACGGTTGGAATTGACCGCTGGTGACACGCGATGCACCTGCAAAGCGCCTTCGGGGGCCGGGCGCATCAGCGTTGCTGCGCCATGCCCTGCCTCGCCCAACCAAAGCGGCCAGTCTGTCTGCGACAGGATCACTGGCATCCGATGATGTATCTGCCCCATCTGGCTATTGGCAGCACAGGTCACGATGGCGCAAGTGACAAGACGGCGGTCACCTTGTTCCCAGATTTGCCAGATACCTGCAAAGGCCAGAATATCGCCCCGCGCAGGCCGGATATACCAAGGCAGGCGCGCGCCATCTGCCGCCTTGGTCCATTCATAAAACCCCGACGCCGGGATCAGGCAGCGCCGGTTGCGTGCAGCATCGGCAAAAGCGGGTTTGCTGGCAATCGTATCGGCGCGGGCATTGATCAGTAGCGGGCCATCCGTCTCGGTCTTGTACCAATGCGGAACAAAGCCCCAGCGCATCGGCCCCAGATGCCGCGCGCCGTCACGGCTGACAACGGTAGCCACAGCCTGTGTAGGGCAGATATTGAAGCGCGGCACCGGCGGCAGGTCATTCGCGGGTTGCGCCTGAAAGGCGCGGGCCATGGCGTCATCGGGGAGGGTTATGGCAAAACGTCCGCACATCAGGCGAATGTATCAGGCAGGCGCGCGCGCTTGAAGCCCTTTGCGGCGCGCCAGCATCAGCCCTGCGATGATGATCGCCAGCGCCAGAATGAACCGCCCCGGCAACTCCTCGGCCAAAACGAAGACGCCCAACAACACCGACCAGACCGGAACATGGTAATTGACCTGCGACAGAAAGCTTGGGCCGGCGCTGCGAATAATCCCCACCAACAGCAAGGTTGCAAAGCCAGTGGGCAAAAGCCCCAGATAAAGTAGCGCCAGCAGCGGACGGGTATCTGCCAACGGCGGCAGACCATCAGTTATAAGCGCGGCAGGCAGCATGACAGCACTGGCCACCCAAAGCGCCAGCACGCCAAAGCCAACCGGGTGCACATCGGGGCAGCGCCGGGTTATGATTGCACCAATGGCATAACTCAACGCGGCAGCAAGACAGCCCAAGCGTGCAGCGGCCTCGAACTCTGACCCTGACGCCGCGAAAACGCCCGGCCCGATCAGGACAGCCACACCGACAAGACCCAGCAGAAAGCCGCTGGCCTTTTGCCGGGTCAGCCCCTCGCCCATGACAAAGAAATGCGCCAAACCGATAACGAATAGCGGGATTGCGGCCATCGTAATCCCCGCAAAGCCCGAGGTGACATGTTGTTGCGACCAGCTTAGCAGAAAGAACGGAAGCGCATTGGACAGCACCCCCATCCCGGCAGCATAGGCCATGATAGCGGGCGACATGCGCAGTTTCACACCCATAAAGACCGCTATCAGGGAAAGTGTCACGGCACCGATCACAATGCGCCCCGCCGCCACCCAAACAGGCGAGAACCCCTCCAGCGCAATGGTGACCCCCGGGAACGAGGCCCCCCAGATCAGACCCAGCGCGATCAGACCGATCCAGTTGCCAAAGGTAGGGGTATGAGGCATGGAGATTCTTTCCGAACAGCCACAAAATGCGGCAGACATGTTGAACATGTGCAATATTCAGGCAGATGGCACTTGTCCAGAGGGGCTATTGCACCCCGATCATAGTTCCTTGCAACAAGGCAATCGTCTTTCGCGTCTCGCCAGTGATTGCCACCACTTCGGCGCGGACCACGCTCAGGCGACGACCAGCGCGCACGACCTCCCCCACCGCATGCAAGGCTTCGCCAATGGCAGGCGATAGCAGATTGATCTTCATCTCGACCGTCATAACCTCCTGCCCCTCGGGCAACAGACTGAGTGCGGCATAGCCCGCCGCCGAGTCGCCCAGCGCAAAGGCCACGCCGGCATGGGCCGCGCCATGCTGCTGCTGAAACCCCGCCAGCACAGGGGCTTGGATGACACATCGCCCCGCGCCCGCCTCGATCAGTCGGGCTTGCAGGCTGGTCATCATGCTTTGGCGGGCAAAGCTCTCGGCAATGCGCTGGTCGATCATTTATCCTCCGGTCCGGGAATTTTCTTGCGTTTGCAGGCGGGAAAAGCAAGGCTTGGGGCAAGCGCCATCATATACGAAACACCAATGTTGTATCAGGAACTTATCAGACGCAAGCGCGATGGGCAGAGCCTGACGCCAGCGGAAATAGGGGCCTTGGTTCTGGGCATGACCGACGGCACCTTGGGTGATGCGCAACTGGGCGCATTCGCGATGGCTGTGGTGCTGAACGGCATGGACCTGACAGAACGCGTTGCCCTGACCGAAGCGATGCGCGATTCCGGCGAGGTGCTGCACTGGGACAGCGGGCCTGTGCTGGACAAGCACTCGACAGGCGGGATTGGCGATACAGTGTCACTGATGCTTGCCCCCGCGCTTGCGGTCTGCGGCGCTGTAGTGCCCATGATCTCTGGTCGCGGGCTGGGGCATACCGGCGGCACGCTCGACAAGTTAGAGGCCATACCGGGCTACAACACAGCACCAGACTTGCCCCTGTTGCGCCGGGTGGTCGGCAAGACTGGCTGTGCGATCATCGGGCAGACGGGCCAGCTTGCGCCAGCCGACAAGCGGTTCTACGCCGTGCGCGACATCACGGCGACTGTAGAGTCGCTGGACCTGATAACGGCCTCGATCCTGTCCAAGAAACTGGCGGCAGGGCTGGATGCGCTGGTCCTCGATGTGAAATGCGGCAATGGTGCCTTCATGGCGGATCTGGAACAGGCACGTGCGCTGGCGCAGACATTGGTCGATGTTGCAAATGGCGCCGGGTGCCGCGCTTCAGCGCTGATAACCGATATGAACGCGCCTCTTGCCCCGGCAGCGGGCAATGCACTGGAACTGTCGGTCGCCTTGGATTTCCTGACCGGGCGCGCAATACCGCCCCGCTTGTGGAATGTGACCTGTGCCTTGGGCGCTGAAGGGCTGGTTCTGGCAGGGCTTGCCCCCGATACGGCACGGGCGCGCAGAATGATCGAGGATGCGTTTCAATCTGGCCGCGCGGCGGAGTGCTTTGGGCAAATGGTGGCAGCGCTTGACGGGCCGCGCAATCTGCTGGAGCGTCCGACCGCCTACCTCCCCCGCGCCCCTGTGACACTCCAAGTGGCCGCACTGCATGACGGCATAATCGCGGGCTATGACACACGCGCCATCGGGTTGGCGGTTATTGAGCTTGGCGGCGGCAGGCGGCAGCCGACAGACAGGATTGACCCGCGCGTGGGCTTCTCGGACATTCTGACTGTGGGCGCGCCCGTCACGCGCGGCGACACGCTTGCACGTGTCCATGCGGCGGATGACGCCACAGCGCAGCGTGCAGCACATGCTTTTCTGGCCGCGTGCCGGATCGGCGGGTCTGCAACCGATCGCCCTTTGATCCTTGACCATATCGCCTGACAAAGCCAATGCAGCGTGACCCTTGCCGGTTTCTGCCTTGAACAACTGGGCTGAAAGGCCAAGTATGCGCAGTGTCCCGAATGGTGAGCCCATGCCCCATAACAACCTGAATCTGCCGGCCCAGCGCCCCGATTTTCTGACCCGCCCCAAACTGGAAGGCGGCAGACCGTTTCGCATGTCCAGCCCTTTCCTGCCCGCGGGTGACCAACCTACCGCAATTGCAGAACTCGTCGAAGGCGTGCGCGCGGGCGAGCAGAATCAGGTACTTCTGGGCGCAACCGGCACCGGCAAGACCTACACGATGGCCAAGATCATCGAGGAAACACAACGCCCTGCAATCATCCTTGCACCAAACAAGACACTTGCAGCCCAGCTATACGGCGAATTCAAGGGCTTTTTCCCCGATAACGCAGTCGAGTATTTCGTCAGCTATTACGACTATTACCAGCCCGAAGCCTATGTCGCGCGGTCCGATACCTATATCGAGAAGGAATCCCAGATCAACGAACAGATCGACCGGATGCGCCACTCTGCCACCCGCGCACTTCTGGAGCGCGACGATGTGATCATTGTCGCATCGGTGTCATGCATCTACGGCATCGGTTCGGTCGAAACCTATTCGGCGATGACACAGGATTTCAAGAAGGGCGAAAGCTACAACCAGCGGCAGGTGCTTGCGGAACTGGTTGCCCAGCAATACCGCCGCAACGATGCCGCGTTTCAGCGCGGGTCGTTCCGCGTGCGCGGTGATGTGATCGAATTATGGCCTGCGCACCTTGACGACCGCGCATGGAAATTGTCGTTTTTTGGCGAGGAACTGGAAGCAATAACCGAGTTTGACCCCCTGACAGGTGCGAAAACTGACAGTTTCGAGCAGATCAGGCTGTATGCCAACAGCCACTATGTCACCCCGCGCCCAACCATGCAGCAGGCGGTCAAGGGTATCAAATGGGAATTGCAGACGCGGCTGGACCAGTTGATCGCCGAGAACAAGTTGTTGGAAGCGCAACGCCTCGAACAGCGCACCAAGTTCGATCTGGAAATGCTGGAAGCAACCGGCGTGTGCAACGGGATCGAGAATTATTCGCGCTATCTGACGGGCCGCGCCCCCGGAGAGCCGCCGCCTACCCTGTTTGAATTCATCCCAGACAACGCGATTGTCTTCGCAGACGAGAGCCACGTTTCGGTTCCCCAGATCGGCGGCATGTACAAGGGCGACTACCGGCGCAAATTCACGCTGGCCGAACACGGGTTCCGCCTGCCCTCCTGCATGGATAACCGCCCCTTGAAGTTCGAGGAATGGGACGCCATGCGCCCGCAATCGGTATTCGTTTCCGCCACCCCCGCCGCGTGGGAATTGGAACAGACGGGCGGGGTGTTTACAGAACAGGTGATCCGCCCCACCGGCCTGATCGACCCCGAAGTGGAAATTCGACCTGTCCAGATGCAGGTCGATGACCTGCTGGATGAAATCCGCAAGGTTGCGGCGCGCGATCTGCGCGTCCTGTGTACTGTCCTGACCAAACGCATGGCCGAGGATTTGACCGAATATCTGCACGAGCAAGGCATCCGCGTGCGCTATATGCATAGCGATATCGACACGATTGAGCGTATCGAGATCCTGCGCGATCTGCGGCTGGGCGCATTCGATGTCTTGATCGGCATCAACCTGCTGCGCGAGGGGCTGGACATTCCTGAATGCGGGTTGGTCGCCATTCTGGATGCCGACAAGGAAGGGTTTCTGCGCTCTGAAACCAGTCTTGTACAGACGATCGGGCGCGCGGCGCGCAATGCCGATGGGCGTGTGATCATGTATGCCGACCGGATCACCGGCTCGATGGAGCGCGCGCTAAACGAGACCAATCGGCGACGCGAAAAGCAGATAGCCTATAACGAGGCGCATGGGATCACGCCCCAGACCGTCAAGAAAAATGTTGAAGATGTGCTGGCCGGGCTGTGGCAGGGCGACACAGATATGGCACGCGTGACCGCGCAGGTCGATAAAGTGAAACCCGGTGCGAACCTGCAAGCCCATCTTGAGGGACTGCGTACCGACATGCGCAAAGCCGCCGAGAACCTTGAATTCGAGGAAGCCGCCCGTCTGCGCGATGAAGTAAAACGGCTGGAGGCGGTTGAGCTTGCCATTGCAGACGATCCGCTGGCACGCCAATCCGCCGTGGATGATGCAGTTGATAATGCGGTCAAGCCGCGCTCGACCGCAGGGCGACCGGGACAACGGGGGGGTGTGAAGCGCCGGGGCAAGCGCTGAGTACACACCTTATGTTGCGCCTTAGCGGTTGTCGGCATGGCCGCAACGGGCAGATCAGGCGAATTCCTGCATGTTGCCTAACAGGATCCCCGTCAGACTGATTGACCCCATGCTCTCCTCAATCGCGCCTAGGCTGACCCCCACAGGAGCCTCGGCATTGTGACGGTTCAGCCCTGACAGGTCGGCATCAGCATCGATGAAAACCCAACCTGGCGTATTGGCAGATGGCACCCCGACAGCGGCGCGCAACACCTCCAATGCATCAAGGGCCGTGATCTTTCCGTCTCGGTTCATATCTGCCGCGATAAATGCCTCACCCGGAGCGGGGCCGAAACTGGGCTGAATCCCGACGGCCAAGCGCAGCACATTCAGCGCATCCAGCGCCGATGGGCGCCCATCTACCGCCGCGTCATAGGTGCGGCTGGCCTCGACAAATCCTCCGTTCGGGTTGGGCAAAAGATCAAACCCAAACTCGCCATCACCGCGCGAATTTCGAATATGCGCAACCGATTGACCTTGGGGGGTAAAGGTCACGCGCACCCCCTCCATTGCGGCACCGCTTACATCCCGCACGGCCCCGCCAGCGCTAAGAAGCCCCTCAAGCGCCCCGCCCGTCACCTCCGGCGCGATGATCTCGGGCGCCGCCTCGGGGCGCGCCGCCTGCTGGATCTGGAATGTCACAGCAGCGTCGACATAGGCGGGGTTTCCCGTGGCCAGAAGATCGAAAAGGGCATTGTTGAATGCCACGCTGTCTTCTTCCAGACCGGCCGCAACAAGGATTTCAGTAGCACTTTCGATCTCGGCAGGATCAAATGCATCGAGAGTTATCATACTGCTGGGATAATCCGGCAGGTAGAAACTGTCTGGCCCCTCATCCACACCATAGGTGAATAGACTGTCCTGCGCGTCCGTGATGCGCCATGCGTCGCGAAATGCACCATATAGACCCAGAACACCCACCCCCGGATCATCCCCGAACACCAGCGGACGCGAGACAAGCTGACCATCAGGCAAAGCAAGGTCGGTGTCGGGGTCACCATCGAAATTGCCCAGCAACCCGTTGACCTGCCCTGCAAGAACCGGATTCAGAAACACCGAGATATCAAGCCGTCCATCCACCAGTGTCGCCGATACGGCGCTAAGCGTATCGCCATCGGGATCGCCATGACGATGCACCATATGGAAAGTGTTGCCAGTCCGGTAAACCAGATCACCGCCAACCATGACACTCTCGCCCGAGGCCAAAGCAACAACGCTGCCATTGACCAGAACGCTGTCAGGCGTGTTGACATCCACCATCACGGCACCGCCTTCCAGCCGCACGGCAGCGGCGACATTCTCGGATGCATTCTCACCCACGGGCGCCATGCGGGCCTGCACTTCGAAACTGCCATCTTCAGCGCGGGTTAGAATATACTCCCCCACTGCGTGAAAGTCATAGGCCAGCCCATCCAGCGTAACCAGATGCGGATCGGCAATTGTATCTGCGCGGGCGACCTCTGGTGCAGGGGGCGGTGCACCACCACCGCCGCCGATCCAGTCCAACCAGTTTTGCCATGCCAGCGGCAGTGGCACGATCGAGACTGGCCCCCCTTCCAGCACAGCCCATAATTCAGTCTGTCCCAAGCGAAACTCGGTCGTGATCTCGGTGCCGTCGGGTAGCGCGTCAATCAGAAATGCAACATCGTTCAGGAATATGCCCTCGCTGGCTGATAAAAGCCGCACACCATTGCCCGCCAGCAAGTCTTGCGCGCCATCCAGCAGGCTGACATGCAGACGGCCTCCATCCATCACAAACTCCCCCGTGACCGCGACCTGGTCAAACCCTCCGTTCTGGTCGCCGATGTCGAAATGGATGTTGCTGTCTTGTTTGATAACGCTTCCGGTGACCGTCATCAGCCCCGTGGATGTGATTTGCGCACCATCCGCCGCAACCTCGTCGCCAACAAAGAAGCTGGACCCAGCCATTACCAGCGAGGGCTGGCCTGTAATCCCGACAATCTCTCCGTGCCCAAGCAGCATGTTGTTCAGATAACCTGCCCCGGCATGCAGTTCGACCAGTGGTGTGGTCAGCCGCCCACCCGACATGGCAAGCACAGCCGTTGCGCCGCTAGTGTCCCCAACCTCAATCTTGGTGTTGACCAAAACCTCGGCATCTGTGCCGATGTTCAGAATACCGCGACCTGCCCCTTCGGTATTGGCTTGCGCATTCAATACCCGCCCGATGTGAATGCGCCCATCGGCGCTGTCAACATTCACCACCGTACCGTCGCCGGTCACATCAAGGCGCCCGACGCCCCCATCAACACCGATCTCGATCGTGCCGATCTGGGCCGCGATCCGCACGCTGGCCCCGTCGCTGATCTGCGCAGACGCCTCTCCGCCGCCGGTTCCGATAATCAGGCGCGCAACTTCGGCGGCCTCGATCCCAAGGTGGGTTCCTGGCCCTTCAGCACTTAGCGCGCCGGTCGCAGACACCTCTGGTTCACCTTCGCGCACGCGGCCAATCCCAAGGCCCAGAACCACCTCGCCATTTCGCCCACCGCCCGCATCTTCAAGGATAAGTTGCGCCCCTTCGCGCAGTTCAAGCAGACCATTGCCGCCATTTGTCCCGACAAGCACATCGCGCGCACCGTAAAAGCCCGCCGCATCGCCCTGCAGGATCAGCGCTCCCTCTCCACCCGTGCCGGGCACGAAAGCAGGCGTTCCGCCCACGATCACCAGCCTGTGCGCCTGCCCTTCCAGCGTCACCTCAGAGTCGCGAATGATCGCCTCCGCCTCGCTGCCAGCACCGCCACCGACAAAGAAATTGGCACCACTTCCCTGCGCGCTGATCGTCAGGTCGCTGCCCTGTTCAAGGGTCAACTGTGCTGTGCCAACCTTATCGGGTGTGTCGAACCAGCTAGTACCCAGCCGGACACCGCCATTGCGCGCCGCCTCGATATAGACCGAGCTTTCCGTAATCGTGACAGTGCCACTGGCACCGCCCTCACTGCCCACCAGCATCCAGGCATCATATTGGCGCGCGATGATATCTACTTCGGTTTCGCCCGAAACATGCAGAGCCCCCTCGCCGCCCGCGCCGCTGCCGACCACAATCACGGCCGCTTCACTTGCACGGCCAGAAATGACAAACAACTCGCTACGTTCACCAATTTCAAGGCTTCCCTGACCGCCGTCCAAACCGATGCGCAGCGCGGCATAGCCACCAACGCCGGACAGGTTGACCTCCCCCTCGGGTCCGAATGTCGTGCCGTCATTGCGCGCGCCGAACAAAGCGCCACGCACAATGGCATGACCTTCACTGCCAGAGCCCTGACCAAGGGTGATATCAACATAATCGCTTTCAGCATGTCCAAACAACACGAAGCCATGCGACGCATTCTCGTCTGCCTGTCGCGCTCCGGTGATAGTGGCCAGACCGGTGCCGCCGTGACGCCCGAAATTGGCCGTCACACCTTTAAATTCGAACTGTTCATTCTCGGCACTGCCGGCCTGAACCGAAACCAGCGCGTCAGTCACCACAATCTCGCCAATGCTGTCAGCGTCCCAGCCGATATCGAGATTGACATTACGATCGGCAGTCAACCCGCCAAAGTGGGCATGGCCTGCGTTACTGACATGCAAAACCCCGTCAGAGCCGCCGCGCCCCAGATCAAGCCCGTACACCCCCGTCAGAAGCGACCCTTCGCCGTCAACGGTCACCAACCCTGTTCCACCGCCGCTCATATCGGGGGATGCGAAACCGATTTGCACCAGCCCGTTACCAGCAAGATCCAGCACCGAGCCGGAGAGAATCTGCGCCGCGCCATTGGAACCGGCACCCCCGCCCACCCAGAATGTGGTTATATCTTGCCCCGCTCTGACAAAGACCTCGGAGTCGTTGCGCAGGATCATAGATCCTTCGCCCTCGTTCGCGACTGTCCCGGTCCAGCGCGTTCCAATGTGAATGCCCGCGCTATGTGCCTCAATGCTGGCCTGTGCCGCATCGAATACCAGCGTGCCGGTGCCGCCTTGCGTACCCACCAGCACGAAGGCGTAAGACTCAGAGTCTTCGCCCATAGGGGCCGCAATATTCAGCTCTGAGGCGATAACCTCGACCAGCCCGGTGCCCGCGCTACGCCCGACATCCAGATTGACGCCACCTTCATCACTGATCAGCGTAGCGATGCTGTTGCTGGTCAATCTCATATGGCCATCTGCACCAACGCCTTCGCCTATAGCGACGTCAACGCCCAGATTTCCCCGCACATGAAGGGCCGCAGCCGCACCCTGAAGCACACCCTCACCACGATTCCCCCCAACAACCAGCCGTGCGTAGCCCGACAGGCTTTGCGTGCTTAAGCTGCTGTCGTCGAGTGTCGCAGTGCCCAGCGCAGCCGTCCCATATCCGATGCGGGTCGCGGCAAAGAATTGGTGTTCATTCAGTATCTCTGCACCATCCGCGACTGAAGCCAGACCAGAACCACCATCGCGCCCGATGCTCAGGTCACCGGATAGCTGCACAAGGCTGTCTTCGCCGGTGACCTGCAATGTGCCGGTTCCCTCATCACGGCCAACCCGCAGATTGCCCTGACGGCTATCAGGTGCGCGCAATTCCAATCGGCTGCCAGAGGTTATGACAATATTGCCCTCATTGCCCAAACGCCGCCCGATATTGGCAAAAACACCGTCGTCCCCCTCGAACACAGCAGATGCGCCGTTGTGCAATTCAAGCGTCCCGGTCGCCGCACCACCATCGAACCACTCCCCGATCATAAGCCCCGCTTCACCCTCATGGCTTTTAACCGTCATCACCGAAGCGTCCAAAACCAGCGACCCGTCGCCGCCCCCGACGCCGATACCGACATCTGCTCTTTGCTGCGCATTGATGAAAACCAGCGCGCCGGCATTGGCCTCCAGGGTACCGGTGCCACCGTCGCGCCCGACAATAAGGGCAGCGTCACCGCCCGAAGCATCTGCGTCAGGAAAATCCTGATACCCGCCCTCTCGCAGGATTTCGACACCGCTATTGACCAGTGCCAATGTGCCGCCCTGCATGACCAGAACGCCTGTTCCGCCTTCTCGGCCGATCTGCATTTCTACGAAAGGGGAATGGGCGTTGCCAACAACGAACACCCCCTCTCGAAAAGGCGCGCTTGTGCTGCCGCTGATCGTCAGGTGTCCGGTGGCGCGTTGAGAGCCCACATCCACCATTCCAACAGCGTTCAGCCCGGCCTGGATGAGCGCGAAGGATTCAGCGACCTCCATTGAACCTATGCCGTCACTCAGGCCAATACGCAGATGCGTAAAATCGTCTTTTCCAGCCGAAGTGGTTTGCATGACAAAACCGGCCCCTTCGGCCACAGTGACATTTCCCGTGCCACCGTCGCGCCCGATTGACATACTCGCTCCGGTTCCGCTCAAATAAAAGTCGGCCGCGCGGATTTCCAGTGTCCCTTCAGCCCCTGCAAAACGCCCAATCCATGCGCTTTCGCCACCGCCTGTACCGCCAGACCCGTCCGATCCCGTCGGGTCGGTCATGCGGAATTCGCCACCGTCCAGAACTTGCATCAGCCCGCGCGTATCCGTGCCACTGGCAATGCTCACGCTGGCCCCCCCCGTCGACGAACCAGCCGAGATGACTTCGAGCAGACTGCCGGGATCACGTATTATGATCTCGCCCAGCGCATCCGGGTCAGGGGTGCCGCTGCTCTGGTGCCCCGCCGAGAGAAACGGGCCGGTCGTGACCGACGTTAATATCAGTTCATACCCGTTTGAGATCAGCAGTTGACCGCTGCTATCAGAGTAGCCGTAAATGAAGGTCTCATCAGTCTCGAGAAAGGCGCCGGTTTTCATGATTGTCATAAAAAAAATCCTATCAAATTCGAGGCGTTGGATAGATCTGGACTCTCGCGAGATCCTGCTTCGTCACGGGTGAATTTCAATTTCAATAAGCATCGGAAAATATCTGTGGAAATTATCCACATAAAAGAAATCTTATCAAGACTTCCATCACTGTGTTGGGTGCGGGGCTTTCATTGTGCTGATTTTCGTTTGTTTAAGAATTTCTTTGGGTCTGCCAAGCGTGTGCCAACATGCGAAACCAGTTTCGCAGTGCATTCCTGACTGCTAGCTTTTGCGTTTGCATTGATGTCTTTGCATTAGCAAACTATGCACTAGGCAAGGCTCGGATGAACAATCAGATACAAAAGGCAAAAAGCTACCATGGATCAAGCGACGCTGAGGGGCATGCTGGAAGCCGACGAGACTGAAATGAGCGTTGTCTTCTCTGACCCACATTTGCCCGATAATCCGATGATATACGTGAGCGAAGAGTTCAAGGCGCATACCGGATACAGCCCCGATGAGGCCCTGGGGCGCAATTGCCGCTTTCTACAAGGACCAGACACAAGCCCGTTCGCGGTCGAAGCGATCCGCAACGCAATGCGTGCGCAGACGCGATTCACGATTGATATCCTGAACTATCGCAAGGATGGTTCGGCCTTCGTTAACCGTCTTAGGATCAGGCCGATCTACGATGCAGATGGGCGGCTATTGTTCTTTGCAGGGGCACAGAACCCGGTTTAGCGCCTTTTCCCCGAATATTTCGGTATTTTCTTGCCATGCTGGCCTGTCAGGACCGGCGTGCTGGCGAGATTTTCCTCATTCAGTTTGCGCCAGCGTTCCAGCCGCGCAGGATCAAGCATTCCGGTTTCGACAGCCGCCAGAACGGCACATCCGGGTTCATGTGCATGGGTGCAATCGCGAAAACGGCATTGCGGTGCAAGCTCTGTGATCTCGGCGAAAAGCTGCTCCAACCCGGCCGAGGCATCGCTGACATGAAGCGACCGCATTCCGGGTGTGTCGATCACCCACGCCCCACCTTCTATCGCGTGAAGCGAGCGTGACGTGGTCGTATGACGGCCCTTGGCGTCGCCTTCACGGATGCTGCCGGTTGCTTGCTCTCTCTCCGGCGGATTGGATGCGAGGATGTTAAGCAATGACGACTTGCCAACCCCTGACGACCCGACAAGCGCAACTGTCTGCCCCGCCACCAGCCACGGCGCAAGCGCCTTTGCTGCATCTGGCGATTTGGCATTCAGGGCCACGACCTCCAGCCCGCGTTGCAAGCCGACCACCTGCTGCCGGTAAGGTTCTGAATCCGGCACCTGATCGGCCTTGGTCAGAATGATGACCGGGTTAGCCCCCGATTGATTGGCAAGTGCAAGGTAGCGTTCCAGCCGTGCGGGGTTCAGATCGTCATTGCAAGAAGACACGATGAAAAGCGTGTCCAAATTCGCCGCAATCAATTGCGGGCCACGCCCGCCTTCGGTGCGGCGTTGAAGCACAGACATACGATCCAGCCGCCGGATACACAGCTGTGTCTGACCTTCTACCAGAACCCAGTCACCCACCGCATAATCGGCGGTGCTGGCCTTGGGAGGCAGATCAAGCCTGACCTGACCTGACGGGGATAATGCGCTTAATCTGGAACGATGCACCGATGTGATGCGCATCCGGTCAAGATGCGCGTCATCCGCTGCAATCTGATCTTCAAAAAACGCCGACCACCCGAGAGAGGACAGCGAGTGTGATGCGTCAGGTTCTGAATCTGTCATAGTCGCATGAATGGGCGCGCGCGCAGATTGTTGCAAGCCAAAACATGTGCCTTTCAACAGAGCAAGATCGTTATCTCAGCCATTGAGCGCCTCAGTCAAAGCAGTGACGCTGGATTTTGTGGTAAATGGCGCATCATAGGAAACGTAGATGAGATCCGAAAAATCATTGTAAAGCGGTAATATGAACCCTGTCAGTCTTTCCCATGCAAAGACCCGACTCATACGACCCTTGGGTGTGGGGCGCGACCAAAAATCTCTCGTCGCGGCAGCTTTGTGAGGCGTTTCACGCATATCTTGATCTAGAATACAGATCAAAATCCCTTCCAGAGATGCAGCAGGTCCGCCATAGTTTTTCTTGGTCGTTCTCCTTGCGGCTTTTTTCGATAAGGCCAGTATCCTCGACCTTGTTCACTATTGGAAGGCGGTCGTCGCACTCACACCATGTCGGTCTAATAGATGCCACCCTTCTCGATGAGGACGGGCGCGTAAACAATATCATCCTCCATTTCGGGGGCGTTATGGGCACTGCAAACAGCCGAGACTCTTTCTTCAGGGACCACCCAACCGGCGCGGACCGGGATGCAGCACTAAAAAGCCACGCAAAGAAAACGGCCGCACAATCGCTTGTGCGGCCATTCTGTTTACACCACGCGGCTAGATCAGACAGCGTGTTGCGGCATTGCTTTGAGTTTCTCTTTGGTCGTGTCCAGATGCACGCGGACATCCGACCCAGCAGTTTGGCGCAGAACCGTCAACTGGCTGAAAGGCAATAAAACGGAATGCGCGCCGATGCCCAGAAAGCCACCCACGTCAACGATGGCATCTGTGATCTTGCCGTCAGAACCGACCTTCAACGCATTGATAGAACCTATATTTTCATCATTGCGGCCATATACAGTC
>SLAT01000220.1 GCA_007126715.1 Roseinatronobacter sp. | reverse complement strand
TCTTGCGGTGTCGCGCTTCGACTTGGCGGTGATCGCCACAGGGTCATTGTTGGTTCTGGGGTTGATCCTGTGGCGGTGGGCGGCCCTTCTGACTGCGACATTGAATGAGGATCTGGCCCATGCGTCGGGGATCAATCCGGGGCATGAACGCTTGGTGCTGACAATTGCGCTGGCCATTGTGGTGGCGGTGGCACTGAAAATCGTGGGTGCGCTTCTCATCGCGGCCTTGCTGATTATTCCGGCGGCAGCCGCGCGCAATTTTGCGCGCTCGCCCGAAAGCATGGCTCTTGGGGCCATTGTTATCGGCGGGCTGTCGGTCTGGGGCGGGTTGCAGCTTTCACTCTTGCAAGACACGCCCTCTGGCCCGTCAATCGTGGTTTTCGCGGCCATGATCTTTTTGGTCACAACGATTGCAGGGTCAGTGTTTCAGAACCGGTTGGGGCGGTAGGGCGCTATATCCATCTCTGGGTCGCGCCCTGCGACCAGATCTGCAACAATTCGCGCTGTCACAGGGGCAAGTGTCAGCCCCAGATGCCCATGACCATAAGCGTGAATCACATCCCCTCCTGCGTGCGAGGGGCCGATCACGGGCCGCGAATCTGGCAGGGACGGGCGAAAGCCCATCCAGCGCCGGTCAGGTTCGGGCAGATCTGGCAGAATGGCGCGTGCGCCGCGTTCCATGACGGCCCAGCGATGCGGTGAGGGCGGCGCTTTCAGCCCCCCCAACTCGACTGTACCCGCGACCCTTAGCCGACCTGCCATCGGGCAGAAATAAAAGCCTCTCGACACCGGCGTCATCTGGCGGATCAGGCGCGGGCTGGGGCAGTCATATTCCAGATGATAGCCGCGTTCTGTGTCCAGTGGCACGCGGTCGCCCGCCATTGCGGCCAGTTCCCTTGACCATGCCCCAGCCGCCAGAATCACCTTGCGCGCCGATAGGTTTATGTTGTGCCCCGTCAGCCGCACGCCCCCTGCCGCGCGCTGCAATCCGGTGACTTGCCCGTCAATCCGTTGCACCCCGGTCGCATCCACGCTGCCGCGCAACAGGCGCAGCATGGCGGTTGGGTCATCCAACGTAACCGTGCGCGGAAAAAAAGCGGCGCCTGCGCCGATATGTGCGGGCAGTCCCGGCTGCAATTGGCCCAACTCGTCGCGGGTGATCTGCTCGACCTCCACCCCAAGCGCGCGATACGCTCTAAAGTCCGAAGCGCGGCGTTCGGCTTCTGTTTCAAAGAAATAGAGTGAACCAATGGGTTTCAGCAAATCGGTGCCCCCGATCTGCGCCGCAATCGCACGCCATGCATTCGGCGTCGGGGCCAGAAGGGCAGCGATGGCGCGTGCATTGGCTTCGGCGCGTTGGGGCATGCATTCGCGGGCAAAGCGCGCCAGCCACGGCGCAAGGCTGAGTGCGGCATTGGGTCGGATCGCAAGCGGGCTGTCGCGGTTGAACAGAAGTGAGGGCAGGTTGCGCAGCACATCGGGCGTGCCGACTGGCATGACGGCATAATCTGCAATCACCCCGGCATTGCCATATGAGGCGCCGTTCTCGTCATCCTGCGGGGCAATTAGCGTAACCTCATGGCCCTGATCACGTAGCCGAAGCGCGCAACACAGCCCCACGATGCCACCGCCAATCACTGCGATTTCTGTCTGCATGTTCATGCGCAACCCTTATGCTGCCGACGCATTGGTGTCGTGCAAAAAGCGTGTCTGCGCAAGCCTGTAGGCGCAGGTTCTCAGGCGGCACGCTCGGCTGTGAATTGCAGACGCGCAAGCCGCGCATACAGGCCGCCTTGGGCCACAAGTTCTTCATGCGTGCCAGTGGCGACTATGCGCCCTTCATCAAACACCACGATACGATCTGCCTGTTTCACGGTCGCTAGGCGATGCGCGATGGCTATCGTTGTGCGCCCCTTGGACAGATGGTCGACAGCGCGCTGCACAGCCGCCTCGGATTCGGCGTCAAGAGCGCTGGTCGCCTCATCCAGAAGCAAGATCGGGGCATCGCGCAAGATCGCGCGGGCAATGGCAACGCGCTGTTTTTGCCCACCCGAAAGCATGACACCGCGTTCGCCCAATTCGGTCTCATACCCGTTTGGCAACTGGGTCAAGAACATATCTGCATGTGCCGCGCGTGCGGCTGCAATCACTTCACTGTCAGAGGCACCGGGACGGCCAAAGCGGATGTTATCCATTGCCGAGGTCGCAAAGATCACCGGGTCTTGTGGCACCAGCGCAATCGCGCGGCGGAAATCGCTACGCGCCATGTCGCGCAAATCCATGCCGTCGATACGGATATGGCCGGAGTTGGGGTCATAATAGCGCATCAGCAATTGCAAGATCGTTGTTTTGCCTGCACCTGACGGGCCGACCAGTGCCACAGTCTCTCCGGGCGAGACAGTCAATGTCACATTATCCAACGCCTGCTGTCCGGGGCGGGTCGGGTATTGAAAACTGACCGCATCAAACTGCACGGCACCGCGCGCAGGCTTGGGCAGCGCGCGTGGCTCTGCCGGGTCTTGTACTGCGTCCTCAGCGGTCAGCAACTCGATCAGCCGCTCCGTTGCGCCGGCAGCGCGCTGCAATTCCGCCCATATTTCAGACAGGGCCCCGACAGACCCCGCAACGATGACAGCATAGATCACGAATTGCGCAAGCTCGCCCGGGGTCATGACCCCGGCGGCCACATCGCGTGCGCCGACCCAAAGCGTGCCGAGTATGCCGGTGAAAACAAGCGAGATCACGATCACGGTCAACAGCGCGCGGGTAAAGATGCGCCGCCGTGCCACATCGAAGCTGGTTTCGGTCACGCGGTCAAAGGCGGCGCGGCTGGCGGCTTCATGTGTGTTGGCCTGCACGGTCTGAACCGCACTCAGCGCCTCCGAGGCATTGCCGGAACTGGCCGCGATCCAGTCCTGATTCTCGCGCGAGAGCCTGCGCAGCTTGCGCCCCATCACCACAATCGGCACGATGATGACAGGCACCATCAGCAGAACAAACCCCATCAGCTTGGCCGATGTCAGCCCCAGCAGGATCAGCCCGCCGATCAGCATCAGCGCATTGCGCAGCGCGATCGAGACGGAAGACCCGATGACCGATTGAATAAGCGTTGTGTCCGTTGTCAGACGCGACAGCACCTCGCCCGTCATGATGCGCTCATAAAAGGCAGGGCTACGGTCGATCACGCGGGCAAACAGGGCCTTGCGAATGTCTGCTACGATCCTCTCGCCCAGACGCGTGACGAAGTAATAGCGCAGCCCCGTTCCCAGTGCCAGCAGGCCCGCCAATGCGAATGCCCCGGCGAAATACTGGTTGAGCAGGGCCATTTCGCGTGCCTCGAACCCGTCGACCACGCGTCGCACGGCAAGGGGCAGAGTCAGGGTAATCGCGGCTGTCGCCACAAGCGCCAGCATCGCAACTGCAAGCAAGCCTGTATAAGGGCGGATAAAGGGCCAAAGACCTCGCAGCGCGCTCATGTTTCTGGATTTTGCGCGATCCTGTTGCGCTGCACTCGTATCTGTCATGCGGCCTTGCTCTTGCTGTTCAGGAAATTGTTTAGGTCAGCCAACGCAGGGGGGCAACCCCTCGCTTGTGCGACGAAGCGTGTAATCTTGCTGCATGGGCGCAGGGGAAGGGCCAAATACAACCGCCCGTTGCGCATATGGGGGTTTTCAATCCGTAAATGCCCGCCGCCTGTACGCATGGCGATGCGCTATCAGCGCAGGCGAAATGTGCTGTGGCACCCGCTCAGACGGCTTTCTCCATGCGTAGAAATGTAAACATGCCAAGACTCGTCAGGGGCTTGTCTTCGACAAGTTGCAGATCATGAATACCTAGCACGCGATCTTTCGGGAAATTGGAGTGCCACCCCATCCAGTCGGCAAAAGGCGCAAATTTGCGTTCCAGCCAGGCAAGCCAGCCTTCGTCGCGTGCGAAATGATTGACGAGTAATATCTGTCCACCGGGTTTGCACACACGCGCCATTTCGGCCATGACTTTCTCAGGGTCCGGTACAACCGAGATCAGGTGCATCGCCACGACCGTGTCGAAACTCGCATCGGGAAAATCCAGATCGCGCGCATCCATCTGGCGCAACTCTCGCACATGGCTCAGTTTCTCTTCCGCGACCTTGGCGCGGGCGCGGACAAGCATGTCTTCAGAGAAATCAATGCCGGTTACATCGACAGAAGGGTTGTAAAAGGGCAGGGCAAGACCGGTGCCAACGCCGACTTCCAGAACGCGACCGCCTATCGTGTTCGCCACTTTTGTGGCGTGGCGCCGTCCGGTATTGGTTATCCGGCCAAAGGTAAAATCATATATTGGCGCCCAACGGCGATAGCTTGACGTGATAGCTTCGGGTTTCAATCTCAGCCCTCCCAACCGACTTTCGCCAGATGTGGTCCAGTCTCCCCCTAAGGTCAACCTATGGAGAAGCAGTTGAGAGCAAACTTTCTGTTATGTCTGATTTACAGGCAAATTACATGGAAAAGCTGATGCCACAGCCACAGCTTGAAGAGGCATTCGGATTGTCGATGACAAAGCGCGACCCGATCAGTTCTTCAGAAAAATCAACAACGGCATTTTCCAGAAACGGCAGCGAAACAGGATCAATCAGGACCTTCTGGCCGTTTTTCTCCAGGACAAGATCATCTGCGCTGGGTTCGTCAAATCTGATATCATATTGAAAACCGGAACAGCCGCCGCCATCGACCGCGACGCGCAGGGCCTTGACCTCGCCTGTATCTTCGGCAATCTCCGCCAGGCGGGCAAATGCTCGGTCACTTACGCGAGGGGGCAGGGTCAGGGCCATGATGTTCCTGTTTCTATTTCCGATTACTTTGCTCTGATATAAGCGAACCGACAGCGTTCGACAAGACGTCTGGAGATGAAATGCTCAAACCCTATGCTACGCGGCCCGAAGATTCGCGGGGGCGGTTGCACCCCGAGGCAATGAGCACCTTCCGCTCGGCCTTTCAGCGTGACCGTGACCGCATCATCCATTCCAGTGCGTTTCGCAGGCTCAAGCATAAAACACAGGTGTTCATCGAGCATGAGGGGGATTACTACCGTACGCGGCTGACGCATTCGATCGAGGTCGCGCAGGTCGCACGCACACTTGCAGGCGCGCTGGGGCTGAATACCGATCTGGCCGAAGCCATCGCCCTTGCGCATGATCTGGGTCACCCCCCCTTTGGTCATACAGGGGAAGATGCGCTATGCGATCTGATGGCACCTTATGGCGGGTTTGACCATAATGCGCAGGCTTTGCGCATCGTCACCTTGTTGGAACGCCATTACGCGGATTTTGACGGGCTGAACCTGACATGGGAAACGCTGGAAGGCATTGCCAAGCATAACGGCCCGGTGGCCCATGAAGATGGCAGGCCATTGAAAGGCGATGTCCTGCCTTATGCACTTGCCGAATGCAACGCGGCGTTCGATCTGGAACTCCATGGTTATGCCAGTGCCGAGGCGCAGGTGGCTGCAATTGCCGATGACATTGCCTATAACCACCACGATCTGCATGACGGGCTGCGATCCGGCCTGTTTACCGAGGCCGATCTGATGGATTTGCCGATCACTGGCCCGGCCTTTGCCGAGGTGGACAGGCTCTATCCCGGTCTGGATGTGATGCGACGCAGGCACGAGGCCTTGCGCCGCGTTTTCGGGGTTATGGTCGAGGATGTGTTGCTGGTAGCTGACACACGGCTTGGCCCCGCCAATCTGACCCATGCGCAGGATATTCGCGATCTGAACCTGACGATCATCCGGTTTTCCGACCGGCTGTTTCGTGAATTGAAGGTGATCCGGCAATTCCTTTTCAACCGGATGTATCGCGCTCCATCCGTGGTAGAGATGCG
>SLAT01000308.1 GCA_007126715.1 Roseinatronobacter sp. | reverse complement strand
CAGTTTGATGTCATGCTGCTGGATATATCAATGCCTGTGCTGGACGGACCATCAGCCCTTGCTGAAATGAAACGCCTTGCCAAACAGCGCGAAATGCCCCCTCCGCGCGCGCTTGCCTTCACCGCGAATGTGATGCTTCACCAGATTGCTGAGTATCGCGCGGTCGGCTTCGCGGGGTGTATTGCCAAGCCGCTGCGCAAAGCTGAACTTGTCTCGCAGATCGCGGCTGCTGCAGGGCGTGTATAGTTCCAATCTTCAAGAGCGCTTATCGCAGTTCCCATAATGCTGGTTACGGTCGAGTTCACGTGTGGAAGGCTATGCGCCTGGCAGACGATCTCGGGTTGCACATCCGCAGATTCTGTCTCTGATTAGCTTAGCCAGAGCAGCGCAACGTGTGATTATGCACTGATTCAGACACGAGTTAGTCCCATTTTTGCCTTAATAGTTGTGTTTTATCACAGGCTAATTGGCTGCGTGATACTCGGATTCCAAGACCTTTGAACACGGGGTCGCGCCTCTCCAGCCGTTTATTGGATCGACAAGGAGTGGTCTGAAATGTTGCGCACACTGATGCAAAAAGGTTTCTCCGCAAAGCGCTTCCGGCGTTCAGAAGGTGGCGGGATGCTTATCTTCGGATTGTTCGTCTTTATAATTATTTTGATGGTGTCGGGCTTGGCTGTTGATTTCATGCGATATGAGAACAACAGGGTTCGTGTTCAGGCAACAGCCGACCGCGCGGTGCTTGCTGCGGCAACGCTTCGTGAAACGGGCGACCGCGCGGCGCTGGTCGAAGAATATTTTGAAAAAGCGGGACTATCGGCTTACCTCCAACTACCGGTCGAGGTGGAAGAGGCGCTGAATGCTGCAAGCGTGACAGTGCGGACCAATCCGGGTGTGAATACCCTGTTCATGCGCTGGGCTGGTGTCGATCAGCTGACCAGCGCAGAGATCAGTTCCGCACGCGAGGAAGTGACCAATATCGAGATTGTCATGGTGCTGGACATCTCCGGCTCGATGCGCTGGACAGACAGTATCGGCATTCCGCGGATCACCCGACTGCGTGGCGCTGCCAGGAATTTTGTTAGCACTGTCCTGAACGATGATGCGCCTGATGCGATCACCATCTCCATCGTGCCATATGCAGGCACCGTAAATCCGGGAAGGGAAGTGTTCGAATTGCTGGGTGGGAATGCCTGGCATGATTATTCGCATTGCCCGGACCTGCCCAGAAGCGCCTTTGGGTCCACCGCCCTGCCAGACGCCAGTTCAATGCCACAGGCGCCGCATTTCATGTTTTGGGCTGTAGACTGGCCTACGATGGATTGGGGCTGGTGCCCGAATGAATCCAATTCCATCCTGTATCACAGCAGCTCGGAAGAAGACTTGCATGACTATCTGACCAATATGCGTCTGCATGACGGAACTGGCACACATTATGGAATGCGCTGGGGCGCGGCCCTGCTTGACCCTTCAAGCCAGTGGCTGACAACCGCGCTTGCAGCAAGTGGAACAGTGGATAGCGCATATATTGGCCGCCCCGCTGCTTGGGACGATCCAGATACCCTCAAGGTCGTGGTCTTGATGACGGATGGCATGATCACCGAGCAGGTCCGCCCAAGACGGCCAGGCAGCAGTATTTTCGGACGCAATGGCGTTTATCCGACACCTGAAGAGCAGGATGTGCTGAACACCACGCATATCCAGGCGCTGCATAGTAACAACCGCCAGCGCATCAGCACCCAAGGCGAGAATTCGGCGGATTTCGACACAGCCTGCGCATTGTCCAAGCAAAATGGTGTCATCATCTATACCATTGCCTTTGAGACCAATACCCAAGGTCAGAACGAAATGCGGAAATGTGCAACCAGCCCGGGGCACTATTTCAACGCTGTCGGACTGGAACTTGACGCGGCCTTCTCTGCGATTGCGACTTCGATACAATCCCTGAGACTGACACAATGAAACGTCTACGGCCATTTCTGCGCGGGGCGGACGGCTCTGCAACGGTTGAGTTCGCGATCCTGTTTCCAATCGTGATCTCGATGCTGATAATGGGGGCCGAAGCTGGCTATACCGCATTGCAGCGTATCACATTGGAGCGTGCCGTCGACATTGCTGTGCGCGACGTGCGTCTTGGCAAAGTCGAAGATGGCACGACGCATGACGAGTTTCGCGAGCGTGTCTGCGAGCGGGCAACCTTGTTGCCCGGATGCGAGGACCGTCTGCTGCTCGAAATGCGGACCATTAATGCCCAGACGTGGAATTTCCCGGACGAGCTGAATGCCTGCATCGACCTTGCCGCCAATATCACCCCTGTCACGCCGTTCAGCCTCGGGGCGGGCGAGAGCGTGATGTATGTGCGTGCCTGCTATCTGGTGAGTCCGATGTTCCCGACCACAGCTTTGGGGCTGAAACTTCCATTGGATGACGCAGGCATGTTTGCCTTGCGCGCAACGACGGGATTCGTGAACGAATGATACATCGCATCTCATCTTCCATCCGGCCCGCTTGGAAGGCTTTGCGCCGCAAGATATGGCAGGCGGAACAAGGCTCGATCAGTGTGGAAACGGTCATCGTGCTGCCTGTGGTGGCATGGGCGCTTATGGCCTCTTTCACTTTCACAGATGCATTCCGTCATCAGACAACACTGCAGAAATCTGTTTATACGGCGGCAGACCTTGTTTCCCGGGCATCGGGCACCGCATTGACACCGGAGTATTTGAACGGCGTGTACAGCTTCATGTTGCGTATCAATGATACGCATCTGGATGTTCATTTGCGCATGACCCTGATTGGCTGGGATAGTGAAAATGAAGAGTATCGCGTTATCTGGAGCTATACGGATCTGGGCAATACATCCACCGCGATTGACGACGCGCTTCTGAATGCGACCTATGGCAGTCAGATCCCTACGATCAGTGCTGGTGAAACCCTGCTTCTGACTGAAGGCTTGCTTAAATATGAGCCGCCGTTTCGCGTTGGCTTGCAGGCGCAAACCTTGACCGAAACGGCATTGACCCGCCCGCGTTTCGCGCCGGGCATCACATTTCTTGACCCGAATGCCCCACCGCCGCCAGAGGCATGGTGCGAATTCGTCGTCGATGCATGCGGAATGTAGCACGTCAAAACACCTGATGGTGCGATTTACCCAAGCGCCCCAAACACCTGCCTTAAGGCCAGCGTCCTGCGCGTTTACTGAAACGGAAACCCAAATGACCTCTTCGTTGTTAACCATGATTAAAAAGTCGCCCGCCAGTTCAGGCCGGTTTTGGCGTGACGAACACGGCGCGATCACTGCCGACTATGTCGTGCTGACTGCCGCAATGGTGGTATTGGGGTCACTTGCGGTGGGGTTGGTCAACGGCGGCACAACGGGATTAAGCACCGCTATTGACCGTGAACTTGGTAGCCCCAGAGGGGTTTCGTCCGGCACCGAAAGTTCTGGCCAGACAGGTGGAAGCGGTGGGGCATGGCCGGGCTATTATGACCCCGCTGGCGGTTATAATGGCATGCCTCCAGTGGACGGGTCAGGCTATGACGATCCGACCGAAGGTGACGACAGCGGTGATGGAAACACACCCGACCACCACGGTTCAGACGCTGCCGACTCCGGCAATGAAGTCACTGAAACTGACCCTGTTGAAAATGATCCGGTCGAGACAGGCGAAGCCGATGAGAGCGATCCGGGAGAGGGCAATTCACCCGGCAATGGCAGCAACCAAAACATCGAAGTTGATTTTGCATTCGAAGATTTGAACCTTGGCTGTCATTGGGGCGAGCGAGCCGTTTCCCGGTGGTTGAACTTTGACCTGAACAGGCCCACGCCATTCGTCGTATCAGGTCCCGGCAATCCGACGGCCCAAAACCACGGTGGTCAGCAAAGCCACAGGGGGGCTGTTCAGTGGGGCACCAATATTCAGGTGGATATCCCGCCACCGGGGCAAACCTATGTCGTATTCATGGAGCTTGGGGACAGGATCGGAAGCTTTTCAGTCAGTCGCGACAACTGTGGTTGACGTGGTGGTCGCCACCTAAGGCCAAATATCCAATGACGGTTTCGGGGGCTTTTGGGGGCGGTTGACGAAGTCACCAAACGCGGAATCAAGGCGCAAAGCGCCGCAAAGCAGACCTCTGGCGCTCAGGTCGACACCTTGTGTCGGATGCGGGGCACCATATTGTATCAGACGATCGGTTCTATATGGCAAGCCCATAGAAATCATGCGCTCTTCAAGCGGTGGACCTGCGGCAAGGGGTTATTGTCCAGCGCCAGCATCTGTTTCCTGCTTTCGCAACGCTCCGCGCAATGCAAGCGCCGAGAGGCGGGGTTTCAGGCCGCGCGCCCGTTTCAGGGCCATGCGTTCGAGTGCGGCCTTTTCCTGTTGTCCCGGTTTTCCACTCAAACCTTCCAGCATCAGCGCAAGAAGGGCAGGGGTCCGGGTGCTGGCGTGGCGCAGATCGGCCAGTGCAGGCAAAAGATACTGTTCAATAGACGTGAAATCCGTGCCTAAAGGGAAGGATGGCAGGTTGTGCGCGCGATGGGGGGCAAGCCATGACGTCAGCGCCTGTGGCGTATTGTTGCGCGCGCTGTCAGGCAGGCGATAGCTGTCTGGCAGTTTCCCCGATGCCTTCGCCCTGTTTTCCAATTCCTTCTGAAACCGGCTGTCAGCTATTTCCAGCAGGGCGGCGATAGTGTTTGCGTCACTTCTGCCACGCAGGTCGGCAATGCCGTATTCCGTGACCACGATATCGCGCAGGTGTCGCGGAATGGTGACGTGACCATAGGAAAAGCGGATATTCGAACTCAGCCCGGATTTGCCACGCCGCGTCGCAGGCAAGGTGATGATCGCGCGGGCATCTTGCAGCGCAAAGGCCTGTGTGATGAAATTGAACTGCCCGCCAACGCCACTTACGACCTGACCATCTTCGGTTCCGTCTGACACCACTGCGCCCAAGAGTGTCACCATCATGGCTGAATTGATGAACCGGGCGTGCTGCCGGGCCGCGCGCTTGGCCTCTTCATCGCCCAGTAGGGAATTGGTGAACGACACAGGCATCATCGCAATGCGCGCGCGTTCTTGCGCAGGCAGGGCCTTTAGGCGTTTGTAGAAATCGCGGCTATCAAGAAAAAAGCCTGCATGGATAGCAATACCGTCGACCTCGCGGCGGATTATTCCGCGCTCGAACAACGCCAGCAGGCCATCGACCAGCATCTCGGTCACGCCCCAAAGACCTGTTTGAAAAGGGCCGGTTTCGTTGAAACGAGATGCAAGGGGAAAAGGGCATCTGTCCCATAAGGGGCCAATCTTTTCGTCTTGCCGCAGGGTCAAGGCATGGGCAATCGCATCGCCGATCTGGCCGATCCCGATCTGCAACGTGCCACCATCGCGGATAAGCCGCGATGTGTGCAGTGCAATGGCGTGATCTTGCAGGGACACAGGTTGCTTAACAACCGAGAACAGTTCATGCGGTGGCGCATCCGGTGTTTGCAGCGCGTCGCATTCCGACAGGCCAATCTCAGCGCTTCCGGGCATGAAGGGAAGATCAACGTGGACTTGGCCGACAAATGCAAACTCTGCCATGCCCTGCTTTCTAAGGCGCAACAGGTCACTGGTAATATCAGGGTTGCACGACAGGCTGAGGCGGTCTTGATCGATGGCAAGTAGCTGCAATACAAGGTTCGGTTCTTGCTCAAGCAAGACATCCAGCGCGTGGGTATAGTTGGCTGAGACATAATTCTGCTGGGCTTGTGGCACCTTGATCCAGTTTGGGGATTGCACGAAAAATTCGGTGACCTGAATATTGTCAGGCAGCTTGCCGTCGCGCAGCATATTTGCGTAATCAATCTGTGGGTAATCGCCAAACAGCCGGTCCAATGCGGGGGACAGAAAACGGCGCTCCATGTCCGATGATGGGTTTGGGCGTTCCAGTGTGAGTGCGGTAAAAATCTGCAACCGGATCGAGGGGTCAGCACAGGCCCTTTGCACCAATGCATTGACAAGGCTTACGGGTTTTCCCAACCCAAGCGGCAAGGCCACGCGCAGATCACGTCCGACCGTGCGAAGTATCCAGTCGATCACAGGCGCCTCGGAGGTGAAATGCGCGGTCGGTTCAGGCATGTTTGTCCCAATAGGCGTCCGGCGTAAACCGCGCACCATGCGCCTGCTCAAATTCGGACAGGCGCGCGCGAATTTCTGACATGCCCCGCGCGCGGGCGTAGGTCATCGGCCCCCCGCGGAAGGGCGCAAAGCCTGTGGCAAAGATCATCGCGGCATCCAGGTCATCGTCAGTCTCGACCACACCCTTGCGCAGGCATTCGGCGCAGGCGTTCAACATGGGCAGGATCAGACGGTCTGTCAGTTCATCGCTGGCTGCCGCATCAGAGGAGGGCTTCGGTGGTCCATCCGACCAGTCGTAAAAGCCGCGACCGGTCTTACGCCCCAGATCACCCGCTTCCACCTTGTCACGCAACAGCGACGGGATATCGGCAATGGGGCGTTCAACCGAAGCGTTCAGGCTTTCGGCGACATCAAGGCAGATATCCAGCCCCACCTGATCGGCCAGTGTGACAGGGCCCATAGGCATGCCAAATTTCAGCGCGGCCTGATCAATGCGCTCTTTCGCGACGCCTTCATCCATCAGCAACAGGGCTTCCAGCAAATAGGGCATCAGCGCGCGGTTGACCAAGAATCCCGGCGCATCGGTCACGGCAACCGGCAGCCGGTTGATCGCCGTGCAAAACGCCATCAGTTGCGCGCGGGTCTCGGTGCTGGTTGTGTCATGGCTGACCAGTTCGATCAGGGGTACCTTGCTGACGGGATTGAAGAAATGCAGCCCTGCAAAGCGTGTCTTATCAGCAACATGCAGGCCCAGTTCCGACAGTTGCAGGCTGGATGTATTGGTTGCCAGAATGGCGCGTGGGTTCATCCTTTCGGTCAGATCAGCGAAAACTCTGGCCTTTGTGTCGGCATTCTCTGGCCCTGCCTCGATAATTAGGTCGGCCTTGTGCAGACCGTAGCCTTTCGGGTCGGGCATAAGGCGGTCCAGCGTATCGCGCGTGGCGCGCCTGTCCTTGTGATTGTCTGCGCATATCCGGGTGGCGCGATGAATCATTTTCCCAAGGGCGTCTTCGTCGGGATCAGAAACAGAGACTTGCTTGCCCTGCATGGCACACCATGCCGCGATTTCGGCCCCCATATTGCCTGCCCCAACGACATGGACGCGGGAAATGTTGCAACGCTCCTTGGCGCTTTGCTTCAATCGCTGGCGCAGCTTGAAGGCGCGGATCAGGTTCTTGCTGGTTTCGGTCTGTAGCAGCTTGGCGAAAGATGCAATCTCGGCGGTTTGCATGGCGGTGGGGTCGTTGCCATGCTCCACCCAGATATCGAGCAGGGCATAGGGGGCGGGGTAATGCTCTTGCGGTGCTTTTTTCTGCACTTCGCGCCGCATTCTGTCGGCGGCCAGTGATCGGGCGGTAGAGAGGTTGAATGCCTTGCCCATCACGCCGCGCGACTGCTGCGCAACGCTGCCGGTTGCAATTGCACGGACCGCAGCGCGAACATGCCGTTCTTCGACCACCATATCGGCGATGCCCAGATCCTTGGCGCGCTTGGTATGGGCGGTCTTGCCCGTTAGCATCATTTGCATGGCCTGAAGCGGGTCGATCAACTCTGGCAGGCGCCGGGTGCCGCCAAGCCCCGGATGCAGGCCCAGCTGCACCTCCGGCAACCCGAAAGACGCGCCCGCCACCGCGATACGGTAATCGCAGGCCAAGGCCAGTTCGAACCCCGCCCCGAGTGCCGCGCCATGGATGACGGCCACCGTCGGGCAGGACAGCCCTTGAAGCCGGTTCAAGACTGCATGGGCTTCGGTAAGCAGGGTTTCAGCCTCATCTGCCTCCATATCGCCAAGGGCATGAATATCGGCCCCTGCCGCAAACCCAACCGCCTTGCCCGAGCGTAGAACCAGCGCACGCGGGGGTTGCGCCACGATGCCATCAAGATGGGTGTCCAACTCGCGCAGGACCGAATCCGCAATCGTATTCACCGATGCGTCGGTGCAATCGAGCACCAGCCAGCCGATCTGATCGTCATCAACCCCGTAGCGCCATGCGCCATCGCCAAGGGCATCCGTTGTGCCGCCCAGTTCTATCACCGATGGTTTCAGATATTGTGCCAAAGTCATCGCCATCACACCGCCTCCAGAATCATCGCGCCACCTTGCCCGCCGCCGATGCATTCGGTTGCAACACCACGCTTCACACCGTTCTTTTTCAGCGCATTGGCAAGGTGCAGTACGATGCGGTTTCCGCTGGTTCCGACAGGGTGGCCGAGGGAAATGGCGCCGCCGTGAATGTTGAGTTTTTCGCGCGAAATAGTGCCAAAACTGTCCTCCAGCCCCAGCACCTCCTGACAGAACCTGTCATCCTGCCATGCAGCAAGGCAGGCCAGAACCTGCGCAGCGAAAGCTTCGTTGATTTCCCACAGGTCAATATCTGCATTGCCAAAGCCGTGGCGCGTCAGCAGCGGTGTTGCGGACATGACCGGCCCCAACCCCATCACCGAAGGGTCAAGTGCGGCCCATTCGCTGTCCAGCAGCCGGGCGATTGGCGTCAGCTTGTGCTTCTCGACAGCCTCGGCCGAAGCCAGAATGCACCAAGACGCACCATCAGTGACTTGCGAGGCATTGCCGGCTGTCACCTGCCCATAGGGTTTTTCAAAAACCGGGCTTAACTCTCCCAGCTTTTCGACAGTGCTTTGGGGGCGCACACCGTCATCCATGCGGTAGGCTTTGCCATCGCGGTCAAAGGCGGGCATGACTTCATGATCCAAGGTGCCGTCCTGTTGTGCGGCAGCAAGGCGTTTATGGCTCTCAACGGCATAGGTATCGGCCATGGTCCGGGTAATTCCGAAATGATGCGCCAGCAGTTCCGCGGTCTGGCCCATGCTCAGATCGGTAATCGGATCGGTCAGCCCACGCTCCAGCCCGACAACAGGCTTGAGGTGCCTTGGCCTGATCTGAAACGCGTTGCGCGCGGTTGCCAAGGGGCCGGATGCCGCCTGCATCCCGCCCAACCAGTCCACCGCATCATCGCGCAGCACCAAGGGGGCATGGCTCAAGGCTTCCGCGCCGCCTGCAAGGATCATATCTGCCGACCCTTCCCTGATCGTGCGAAAGGCGGTGTCTATGGATTGCATGCCCGATCCGCAATTGATCTGCACGGTGAAGGACACCATTGCATCACCCATTCCCAGCCGCAGCGCGGCGACGCGGGCGGGGTTCATCTCATCCGCGATGACATTGACGCAGCCGAGGATGACCATGTCGAACGCATCTGCCGCGAAGGGCTGGCGCGCCAATAAGGGACGACCGCATTGCACGGCCAGATCGACAGGGGTGAAGGGGCCGCGCTTGCCCCGGACCTTCAAAAAGGGCGTGCGCGTGCCGTCGACCAGATAGACCTCTTTCGATGTGCTCATTCGGCGGCCTCCGATTTGGGGCTAGAGGGCTGGGCATCGTCACGAGCGGGCAGCATTGCGGCAAATTCCTCGGCTGAGAAATCATCAACCGCGATCACCTTCGAGACAGACCGTGCCAGATCATCCAGCTCGGCTTTCTCGGACTGTGTCAGCAACCCGGCTTCATGTGCCTGCGCTGGCGTCATGCTCAGTTCCCGCAGGCGCTTGCGCAGGGCGTCGGCGGCAATTGTCTTGTCATACGCATCATTCAGCGCGGCAATACCGGCGGTTTGTCCCGGCCCTGTCAGATCTCTGCCCAATCGGTCGCGCACCGGGCCGGGTTCGCTGATAAGCGCGGCGCAACGCGCTGTCAGTGCATCGGAGGGCGGGCGCGCTACAGCGCGTGGGCGGGTGATGGCACGCAAAACAAAGGCCGCCCCGCGTGAGGGGAAATTGGCGATCGTCTCGTCCAGCAAGGCGCTGATCCGCGCGAAAGAGTTGCGCGCATGGTAGCTGACCAGATCAAACTCTTCAGCGCGCCGCCCCTCGTCCTGCCAGCGCTTCAACACGGCAGAGGTGACGTAAAGCTCGCTCAGGATATCCGCCATGCGCCCTGACAGCATTTCCATCCGCTTTAACCCGCCGCCAATCGTCAGAAACGCCATGTCTGCGGTGATTGCATAGGCAGACGACCAGCGCGCCAATTCTCGATACAGGGGCGCGTCGCGTGCCTCGGTGGCGCGCGCGGGGGCAGGCGCGAACCTTGCGCCTGTCAGCGCACGGCCAAGACTGCGGCCAACCGTACGGATGGAATGACCGACATGACGCCAGAAATGCTTGTCAAAAGCAGCCAAGCCTTCGTCTTCCTGACCGTTTTCCAGTGCCAGAATTTCATCTAGTAAATGCGGATGCGCCCGGATCGCGCCCTGACCGAACACCATAAGCGAACGCGTCACGATATTAGCCCCCTCCACAGTGATGCCGATCGGGACCGCGCGGTAATTGGCCGAGAGGTAATTCATGGGGCCGTCGATTACGGCTTTGCCCGCGTGAATATCCATCGCATCGTCAATCGCTGCGCGCATCTTGTCGGTTGCGGTGTATTTCATCAGTGCCGAAATCACCGATAGCGCGCGCCCCTCATCAAGGCCCGCGCAGGTCAGGTGGCGCGCAGCCTCGACGGCATAGGCGCTGGCCGCAAGCCGCGCGAGGGGTTCTTGAATGCCGCCAAATTTGGAAATTGGCAGGTTGAACTGCTCGCGCACCCGCGCGTAAGCGCCGCTGGAATGGGCCGCCAATGTCGTGCCTGCACAGGCCAGGGATGGCAAAGATACACCCCGACCCGCCGCGAGCGCACTCATCAGCATCATCCAGCCCTTGCCCGCCTGTTCCGCGCCGCCGATGATATTGTCAATCGGGATGAACACATCCTTGCCGGTGGTTGGCCCGTTCTGAAACATTGTGCCAGACGGAATATGCCTGCGCCCTGTTTCGACCCCCGGCAAATCCGTTGGGACAAGGGCGCATGTGATTCCCGGCTCGGGGTCGTCGCCCAGCAAGCCCTCAGGGTCCTGCAATTTGAATGCCAGGCCAAGTAGCGTGCATACGGGTGCGAGAGTGATATAGCGCTTGGCCCAATTCAGCCGGATGCCCAGAATCTCTTTGCCCTGCCACCGGCCATGACAGACAATGCCGTGATCCAGCATCGCAGATGCATCGGACCCACCCTCATCACTGGTAAGGCCAAAGGCTGGCAATTCGCGCCCATCGGCCAGACGCGGCAACCAATGATCTTTCTGTGCGTCAGTGCCGAACAGATGCAGCAATTCGCCCGGACCCAGAGAGTTGGGCACCATCACCGTGACCGCAGCGGGGATGGACACCATTGATATGCGGCGCACGACTTCGGAATGCGCATAGGCCGAGAAACCCAATCCGCCATATTTGCGCGCGATTATCAGGCCAAAAAACCGATGCTTGCGCATATAGTCCCATATTTCAGGGCTAAGATCACCGTCTATGCGGTTGATTTTCCAGTCATCCAGCATTTCGCATAATGCTGCGCAAGGTCCATCGAGAAACTCCTGTTCCTCGGTGGTCAGCGCGGGTGGAGCGACTGAGAGCAGCTTTTGCCAGTCGGGATTGCCGGACATCAACTCGGCATCCCACCATACTTCACCGGCCTCAAGGGCCTCTCTTTCGGTCTGTGACAGGCCGGGCATGGCCTTCTTTGCCCAATGATAGATGGGACGGCTGATGTGCTTGGTTCGGAATGATGGCATGGTTTCCTCCAGATAAACCAACGTGCAGGCGCGCGTTCCGTTCCGTGGTTTCCGTGGCTTCCGGGCGGGTGTGGCGCAACGCGATACGGCCTGACGATCGCTACGCAACCGATCAAGGTTGCGCCGCGTTGACCTTGTGCAGCCCCAATCGCTGGGGCGTATCTTTGAAGGAGGACAAGATGGAAAGTCTTAAAGACGTTTATATCCACCAGTTGCAAGATTTGCACAGCGCCAACCGCCAAGCCCTTAAGGCGACGCGCGACCTGTCCAGTGCCGCGACAAGCGAAAGCCTAAGGTCTGCGCTCATACGCGGGGTGCAAGGAATTAAGGATGGCCTGCAAAATCTTGAAAGACTGATCCGCAAACACGGCGCTACGCCTGATGGCGAGCATTGCAAAGGGATGGAAGGGCTGGTGCGAGAGGCACGCAGCCATTCGATAAAAGAGGATTTCGCCGTGAATGCCGTGCGAGATGCTGTAATCATCACCCAATATCAACGCATGGCGCATTACGCCATCGCAGGGTACGGCTGTGCCGCTGCCTTTGCCAGAAAGCTGGACCTCGCAGATGATGCCGCAACGCTAAGCGAAATGCTGGACGCCGCCCATTCAGGTGACAAGACCATGTCAGACCTCGCCGAGGAAGAGATCAATGAGCGCGCCGCATGATATAGGTTGCTGCGCCTGTAGCTGATTTGTAGCCTCGCTCACGGTTCACTACGGTGGGCGGGGCTTCATAGAATGCCCGAGGGGGAAATCCTCTCGAATCTCATCATCACACGATGATGCGAACAGTAATTTTTCTCACGACTCTGCAAGGAATTCTTCGCCGCGATGCTGTGTCAGCGCTGCGGGCGCGGGTCACGGAGATATCGCATAAATAACGGTCAAACATGAAGAAACGACCGTGAATTGTTGACAACAACCTGAAAGGTTGGATGTTTGTACGAAACCCAGTATCTTCGCCCAATGCGCAGGGACTGACCAAAAAGAAAGTGAGATATGTCATCAATCACAAAAGCCGTGTTTCCAGTAGCAGGCTTTGGAACAAGATTTTTGCCGGCTACCAAAGCAATGCCGAAAGAGCTTTTGCCGATTATCGACAAGCCGATTGTCCAATATGCGGTTGAAGAGGCCATACAGGCAGGTATTACCGAGTTGATTTTTGTTACCGGGCGCAACAAGCGCGCTGTGGGTGACCATTTCGACGCGAATCTGGAGCTTGAGAGCCAGCTTCTTGCCAAAGGCAAAGGTGAGTTGCGCGATATGGTGCGCAATATCGTGCCAGAGGGGGTTTCTTGTATCTTTGTCAGGCAACCAGAGCCATTGGGGCTGGGTCACGCTGTTCTTTGTGCTGCCCCGGCTGTGGGGAAAAACCCTTTTGTGGTGTTGCTGGCCGATGACCTGATGCAGGGCAGCTATTTGCCAACACAAGCATTGGTCGAAGCATTCTCGCGCTATCCGCATACGATCTTGTCCGTGTCCGAAGTCGACGCGGAAGAGGTTTCAAAATACGGGATACTGAAACCAGGTGTTACTGGCGATGACGGGATGATCAATGTTGATGGGCTGGTCGAGAAGCCCTCCAAGGAAGAAGCCCCTTCCCGTATGGCATCTTTTGGCCGCTATGTGTTCACGCCAGTGATTTTCGACATTTTGCGTACATTGGCGCCCGGGGCAGGCGGCGAAATCCAACTTGCCGATGCAATCGACCATCTGGCGAAACAGGGCAAGGTTTCAGCGATTCTCAATTCGGCAAAGCGATATGATTGTGGTGACAAGTTCGGGTATCTGACTGCGATTGTTGATGTCGCACTCGCCAACCCGGTTTACGGCGCGCAGTTTCTTGCCCTTATCCGAGATCGGTTGGAAAACCGTGAGGATAAAAATTCAATTGGGTAATCGTGTTGGAAACTGATCTGGTTGAAGTATCTGCGCCGCATGTTCTCGTAACCGGTGGGGCGGGCTATATCGGATCACATGCCTGCAAACAGCTGGCGCGCGCCGGATATGTTCCGGTCACATTTGACAATCTGTCAACAGGTTGGGCGCGTGCCGTGAAATACGGGCCGCTGGTTCAGGGCGATTTGCTGGATAGAGAAGCGCTGGACGCGGCTTTTACCCAGTATAAGCCCATCGCAGTAATGCATTTTGCAGCCCTCAGTCAGGTTGGCGAGGCGACGCGCGACCCCGGTCGGTACTGGCGCAACAATCTGGGCGGGTCTTTGAACCTGATAGAAGCGATGGTGGCCGCAGACTGCCTGCATATGGTTTTTTCTTCCACATGCGCGACATATGGCGATCAGGATGGTGTTGTTCTGGATGAAGACACACCGCAACGCCCCCTAAATGCCTATGGTGCCTCAAAGCTTGCGGTTGAAGGCGTTTTGCGCGATTTCGGTGTCAGTCATGGCCTGAATTCGGTGATTTTCCGGTATTTCAACGTGGCAGGTGCGGACCCAGAGGCCGAGATCGGCGAATGGCATCAACCCGAAACGCATCTGATCCCTGTCATGATCGAAGCCGCGGCAGGCGCACGCCCGGCGCTTGTCATACATGGACAGGATTACCCCACCAAAGATGGAACCTGCATCCGTGACTATGTTCATGTCATGGACCTTATCGACGCACATATCCGCGGGCTTGAATGGCTGCGCGCAGGGCGGGGCAGTCAGGTGTTCAATCTTGGCACGGGCGAGGGGTTTTCGGTTGGCGATGTCATCGGGCATTGCACATCTGCCATTGGCATTGATGTCCCCCATGAATACGGCCCCCGCCGCGCCGGTGATGCAGTGGCGCTGGTATCGGGCAGTCAGCGGGCCTGTCATGATCTGGGCTGGGTTGCACAACGCTCTACCCTTGATCTTATGATCGCAGATGCGTGGCGGTGGTATCAGACAGGCGGCTATTCAGGATAAACCCTCGCACAGGCTGCGAAGGTAATGGCAGGGGATGTTTTGGCAATTCCTCGGCGACAGGTCTGAAGATGCAAGACAGGGGCGGGATTCCCCGCCTCTGTCGCAATGCATAAATTCACCCAACCTCAAATTGTTTGCCCGCCAAAGGCATGATCGCTCAGATCTGTTTTTCCGGCATATGGACGATCAGTCCGTCAAGGGCATCGCTGACCTTGAGTTGGCATGTCAGACGAGAGCGTGCGGGGTCCGGCTCATAGGCAAAATCCAGCATGTCTTCTTCCATCGGATCTTTGGCTGGCAGTTTTTCGACCCAATCAGCGGCCACATAGACATGGCATGTGGAACATGCACATGCCCCGCCGCAATCGGCTTCGATGCCGGGAATGCCATTATCGCGCGCGCCTTCCATGACGGTCAATCCGTTGGCAACTTCGATAACATGCTCTTTTCCGTTAAATTCGACATAAGTGATCTTGGCCATGAAACCCTCTTTCTGACGCATCTCGCAGGGCGGAGATAAGCCAGCAGACAGGGTTTGACCAGCCGAATTTCTGCCGGGATGTTAGTGCCATTTGTCACACATCGGGCCATTTTTAGTCCGAATCTGCTGTCATGTGTTCAGAATGTTTCAATATGCGTTACTTTGAGGAAGATATGTCACACAGAGAATCATATTCACGCTGGACTGGTGCCGCACTTGCCCTGCTTGCTGCCGTTGTTGCCGGACCGGCCAGCGGCGACGCTGTCATGGTCAGTCAGGCCAAGGTGCAATTGGCAAGTATCTCACTAACTGCCCCGATCACGCGCGAGTGTTGGGCGCGCTATGCTTCCGGGCCTTCTAGAAGCAATGCCACAATCATTGAGGAAGTCGCATTTCGTGTCCCTTGCCCGGAACAGATCACGCATGACTTCATGCAAGCACTTCAACGCAGCCTTGCGGCACGGGGCTTTTATTCAGGGCAGGTGACTGGCAAACCGGATGCGCAAACTCGTGCGGCCGTGCAGGCATATCAAAGCGCAAACGGTTTCAACAGTCCGATCCTGACGCTTGAGGCTGCGCAACAACTTGGCTTGCTTCCGATAGACTTGCAGCGCAACTGATCTGCAAGATACCAAAAGAAAAACGCGCGCCTATGGGGCGCGCGTTTTCTGTTCTGGTGTAGGGGGTGCCTCAGTCTTCAAGGCTTAGGGCTACGAACCTTGGGTCACCATCGCGGCGCAGCAAAACCAGCAAAGAACGACGACCTGCATCACGCGCTTCTTGTGCCCGTGTTTCCAAGTCCTCGATCGCAGCGATGGGCTGTTGATTGGCCTCGGTAATCAAATCCCCAGCCACGATGCCTTTCTCGGCAGCATCGCTTCCATCCTCTACCTCGCGCACGACCAGACCTGTGGTGCCAGCGGCCAGACCGAATTCTTCACGCACGGCATCATCAAGCTCTTGCAGCGTCATGCCAAGCAGGCTGGAAGGTTCGGGTGCACTGTCCTGCGACGGGGCCGATTCGCGGGCCGCAGCTTCGAACAACTCGCGCTGTCCGAGTGTGACGGTCAGAGCAACCTCTTCGCCGCTGCGATACACGATCACTTCGACATCGCGGCCCACACCGGCGTCGCCGACCCGGCGCACCAGCATACGCGTGTCATTCACATCGCCATCGTCAAAGCGCAAGATCACATCCCCGGCCAGCATGCCTGCATCCAGCGACGGGCCCTCCATCACATCCGTGACCATAGCCCCGCGCGCTTCTTCAAGCCCGATTGCCTCTGCCATCTCTTCGGTCAGGTCCTGAATACGCACACCCAGCCAGCCGCGACGGGTCGAGCCGAATTCCTGCAACTGGTCCACGACATTGAGCGCAACATTCGACGACATTGCAAAGCCAATACCGATAGACCCGCCAGTCGGTGACAGAATAGCGGTGTTCACGCCGATGACCTCGCCATCCATGTTGAACAAGGGACCGCCAGAGTTGCCCCTGTTGATCGCCGCATCGGTCTGGATGTAATCGTCATAATTCCCCTGCAATGCGCGCCCGCGTGCCGAAATGATCCCGGCGCTGACCGAGAAGCCCTGACCAAGCGGGTTCCCGACAGCAATCACCCAGTCGCCTACACGGGCAGATTCAGCATCGCCCCAGGGTACGAAGGGCAGGGTGCTGTCGTGGTCAACCTTCAGCAGGGCAATATCGGTTGCTGGGTCGGTGCCGACCAGTTCGGCATCCAGTTCAAGCCCCGAGAAGAACTCGACCCGAATTTCATCAGCGCCCTCGATCACGTGGTTGTTCGTTACGATATAGCCGTCTTCCGAAATGACAAAACCGGAGCCGAGCGCCTGATTCCGGCGTGGCCGGTTGGGACGTCCTTCGGGACCGTCGAAGAAGTCACGGAAGAAATCCTCGAACGGGGATCCTTCTGGCAGGCGCGGTGCATCATCCAGACGGGCTGCGACTGTCGTCGTCGTGGTAATGTTCACGACCGAGGGGCTGACCCGCTCTGCCAGATCTGCAAAACTCTCGGGGCGGTTTTCTTGCGAATGCGCAACTGTGACAAGTGTAATCACAAAGACCAGTGCCAGCGTTAGAGCATGCAGCATTTGTGCAACGCCGGGATGCTCTGGGCGCTTGGTCATGACGTGAGACATCATGGAACTCTCCTATTCATGTATTCGTTGGGCCAGCGACGCTGCCATTGGTGTCATATGCAATCTATGACGTGTTTGAGGAAACGCAATTTTCGTTTCACCCTTTCAACCAGACGTGAAAACCTGTCAGACGCAAATGCGGTGTCGTTCAGCCAGTGCTCAGCATACCAGATAGCGTTACTACCACTGCGCCGATCACCAGCGCCACCAGGCCAATCATGCGGCGTGCCTCAACCGGCAGACTTGCTAATAAGCGCAGTATATCCTCAATGCGGCGAGGGGCCAGTACAAAGACCAGCCCCTCGAAGACCAGAACCAACCCAATGGCTAGAACCAGTGTTTGCAATGTCATATGCGCGCGCCTTTAGTTGCCGATAATGGCTTCAAGCTCGCGCACTGCGTCTGGTTCTTCCGGGTCGGATTCCGGGGCACGTTGCAAGATCATGTCCGGATCGTCGGCAAGTGCTTCGGCGGCGTCGCGTGCAGCCTGCAAAATGCTCTCTGATGATCCATCCGAGCGCAGGAACGCGAAGAACTCGCTATCGGGGCGCAGAACCATGCTGGAATTGTCGCCGCGCAACGCACGCTCATAGCTTTGCATCGAGCGGGTGAAGGCAAAGAATTCCGGGTCCAGATTGAAGGCTTCTGCATATACGCGATTACGTTCTGCGTCAGCCTCGCCTCGGATGATCTCTGCTTCGCGGCGCGATGCCGATACCAGTTCGATCACGGTCCGATCTGCCAGCGCGCGGACACGCTGTGCCGCCTCGTTACCGCGTGCGCGCTCGTCCGCCGCTTCGCGTTCACGTTCTGCGCGCATCCGGGCAAAGGTTGCCTCAAGGTTTTCTTGTGGCAGGTCGGTGCGGGTCAGGCGAACGTCGATGACTTCAATCCCAAGGGTTTGCGCCTCGCGACGAGCGAGATCGCGGATGCGGTTCATCAACCCTGTACGATCTTCTGACAGCACCGCGTTGGAAGGCACCGAACCCAGAACTTCACGAATGGCAGCGTTCATGATCCGGTCCATGCGGCCCTGTGCCGCGCGAACACCATCGACACCAACCGCTTCGCGGAACCGGCGCACATCGACCAGACGCCAGCGCAGGAAAGCATCCACGACGAGGCGGCGGTCATCCAGTGGGGTGACTTCCAAAGGTTGGGTTTGCAGGCCGAGAATACGCGCGTCATAGCGCACAACTTCCTGAATGAAAGGGATCTTGAAGCCCAGACCGGGCTCTGTGATCTCTTGCTTGACCTGACCGAATTGCAGCACCAGCACGTTTTCGCGTTCGTCCACGATGAACAAAGCCGAAAACGCCGTGATGATTGCTACAACCAGAACCGGCAGAAAAAATCCTGCTTTTTTCATTAGTTGGCACTCCTTGTCCGGCTCAGCGAGTCGAGTGGCAGATACGGCAACACACCAGAACCACCAGCTTCAGCGCCAGTTACATTGTCGAGGATGGTCAGGCTCATATCACCCAGAACGCGTTCCATCGTTTCCAGATACATACGCTTGCGTGTCACTTCTGGCGCATTCACATATTCCGAATAGACCGAAACGAAACGCGCAGCCTCACCTTGTGCGTTATTCACAACTTCTGCGCGGTAGGCTTCGGCTTCTTCCTGAAGCTGTGCGGCCTGACCACGCGCTTGCGCCAGAACCCGGTTTGCATAGGCATCGGCTTCACGCTCCAGACGGTCACGTTCCTGACGCGCGGTCTGCACGTCGCGGAATGCGTTGAT
>SLAT01000271.1 GCA_007126715.1 Roseinatronobacter sp. | reverse complement strand
CGCGATCAGGCCAGCTGTCTGGCCGATGCGCGCCTGTTCCATATGGCGCTTTTTAACCGCATGTTCGATTTCGCGCACGATGCGCGCGCGCTCTGCCTCAAAACGGGCCGAATCGAGATCAAAATAGGGCAGATCCTCTGCCTCACAGTAACGCTTGATATCCTTGCTGCGCCGGATCAACCGACGGGCAAAACGCAACATCTCCTCATCGGATTTGCGTTGCTTTGTCCAACAGGTGTTGTCAGCACGATAAGCCAGAAGATCGTGTTGCTTGGCCTCTGGGGTGTCAAAAGAGTAACCAATCGCAAAAAACGCAATACCGCGCCTGTCTGCCCAGACAGGCAACGCACAGGGCGCATCCATCAGCCCTGTCCCCTCTATCAGCACGCCTTTTGGAAATTGAAGCAGAATCCGCCGAAAAACATATTTTGCGGCCCTGCGCTTCTCGGCTTCGGGGGCGTCCAGATAGGTCTGGTTTCGGATATCGTCCGTCCTGAGATGATAATATCCGCCTCTCAGCGACACGCGCCTTGCCACCTTTGTCTTGCCACACCGCACTGCGCCACTGATCAGGACTGATGGCAGGTCTGGCAACGGCGCTGCGGCAATCTTGGTGAAAAGCTCTGTCAGGTAATGATCAATTTCCACCTTTCGAATGGCGGTAGACTGGGTATTTTCAGTGCCAACTGTCATATTGTGCCGTTGTGGTATCTTGGCATCCGCTGGATGCCCCTAAATGCTATGCGCGTAACTTTGCGCGCTCTGACCACAGCTTTCAAGTCTACAGATTGCAAGGCGTGGACCCGCGCGGGGAAGTTTGGCACCAATACCCCCCTGCACCGGGCATAGTCGGCCCCGGCGAGGCAGATCAATCAAAGATCGAAACAACACTTCCAGACCCCATTCTGCATGACTGCCAAGACCATACGAATCAGTTTCTGTCGCCCCGAACAGAAATATTTTGCATATATTTCGTGAACCCCTCTATATATGGCGCGACTCAGTTAATGGCCGATTGAGGTGCGGCAAGGTAACGCAGGTCTTGGGACAAGATGAGGAAAGCCTCTGTTTTTACACAGACTCTGCGGTGCAGCGAAAATATATTGACAGAATTTACCACACACCTGTGAACGAATTTACAAGAAAACTGTTTCTTTAAAAAAAGTTACACATTTCTTGACGAATGCGTTATAGAGGGCGCGGGGAAGTATGACGTTGCGTAACAATCGGCGTCACAAAAACACCGGGGCAGGCTGAGAATAGCCTACACCCCGTTACCGGAGGAGTATTTATGCCTGATATCTACCCGGCATCCGACGAATTCGTCGCGAATGCGCATGTCGACAGCGCCAAATATGAAAAAATGTACGCCGCATCAATCTCTGATCCAGACGCGTTCTGGAGCGAGCACGGCAAGCGCATCGACTGGATCAAGCCGTTTACCAAGGTTAAGAACACCACATTCGAGCTTGGGAAAGTAGATATCAAGTGGTTCGAGGATGGCACGCTGAACGTGTCTGCCAATTGCATCGACCGTCACATTGCCAAGCGTGGCGACCAGACCGCGATCATCTGGGAACCGGATGACCCCAAAACGCCGTCGCAGCACATTACCTATCGTGAACTTCTTGACCAGACCAGCCGGATGGCAAACGTTCTCAAGGCGCAGGGTGTCGAGAAGGGTGATCGCGTCATCATCTATCTGCCCATGATCCCCGAAGCCGCCTATGCGATGCTGGCTTGCGCGCGGATTGGCGCCATTCATTCCATCGTTTTCGCAGGCTTCTCGCCGGATGCATTGGCCGACCGGATCAATGGCAGCGGCGCGAAAGCCGTTATCACGGCAGACAGCGCGCCACGCGGTGGCCGCCGCACGCCGTTGAAGACCAACACCGACAAGGCGTTGCAGCATTGCTCGGACAAAGTGAAATGCCTTGTGGTCAAGCATACGGGCGATCAGACCACTTGGGTTGACGGGCGTGATATTGACGTGCGCGCCGAAATGGCCGCCGCCAGCGCAGATTGCCCACCGGCCGAAGTCGGTGCCGAAGACCCGCTGTTCATTCTCTACACTTCGGGGTCCACCGGGAAGCCCAAAGGGGTCGTGCATACATCTGGCGGGTATCTGGTCTATGCGTCGATGACGCAGCAGATGACCTTTGACTACCATGATGGCGATGTCTTCTGGTGCACCGCCGATGTCGGTTGGGTCACGGGCCACAGCTATATTGTCTATGGACCGCTAGCCAATGGCGCGACCACGCTGATGTTTGAAGGCGTGCCAACCTTCCCCGATGCAGGCCGGTTCTGGGAAGTCTGCGCCAAGCACAAGGTCAACCAGTTCTACACCGCCCCCACCGCCATTCGTGCGCTGATGGGCCAAGGGACCGAATGGGTTGAAAAGCACGACCTTTCCTCGCTGAAATTGCTGGGCTCTGTGGGCGAGCCGATCAACCCAGAGGCCTGGAACTGGTACAACACCCATGTTGGCAAGGGCCGCTGCCCGATTGTCGATACATTCTGGCAGACCGAAACCGGCGGCCATATGATCACATCCCTACCCGGCGCGATCCCGAACAAGCCCGGATCAGCGACCAAGCCGTTCTTTGGGGTGCAGCCAGAGGTTCTGGACGCCGCCACTGCTGAGGTGCAGACCGGCACCGTCGCCGAAGGTGTGCTTTGCATCAAGGATAGCTGGCCGGGACAGATGCGTACACTCTGGGGCGATCACGCCCGTTTTGAGGAAGCGTATTTCAGCCAGTATAAGGGCTATTACTTCACCGGAGATGGCTGCCGCCGCGATGAGGATGGCTATTACTGGATCACCGGCCGCGTGGATGACGTGATCAACGTATCTGGCCACCGCATGGGCACAGCCGAGGTTGAATCCGCGCTGGTTGCACACGAATCCGTCGCCGAGGCCGCAGTGGTCGGCTATCCGCATGACATCAAGGGACAGGGCATTTATGCCTATGTCACGTTGATGAATGGCGTGGAACCTACGGATGATCTGCGTAAGGACCTGGTCAAATGGGTTCGCTCCGAAATCGGGCCGATTGCTTCGCCTGATCTGATCCAGTGGGCACCCGGCCTGCCCAAGACCCGCTCGGGCAAGATCATGCGCCGCATTCTGCGCAAGATCGCTGAAAATGACTATGGCGCGTTGGGCGATATCTCGACGCTGGCAGAACCTGCGGTGGTCGATGATCTGATCGAAAACCGCATGAACAGGGCTTGAAAAGGATGGCTGACACAATGACTCAAACCGCTGTTCTGATCTTGCTGGGCCCTCCCGGTGCGGGGAAAGGCACTCAGGCACGTATGCTGGAAGAGAAATTCGGCCTTGTGCAACTTTCGACAGGCGATTTGCTGCGCGCTGCTGTGGCGGCTGGCACCGAGGCCGGCCAACAGGCCAAGGCCGTGATGGATGCCGGTGGACTGGTCAGCGATGATATCGTGCTTGCGATCCTCAAGGACCGCATGGCAGAGCCGGACACGCGCAACGGCGCCATTCTGGACGGGTTCCCGCGCACGGCAAAACAGGCTGCGGCGCTCGATGCACTGCTGGAGGAGCAGGGAATGCAGCTTGGTGCGGCCATCTCGCTGGAAGTGGATGATGCGGCCATGGTCGAGCGTGTTTCCGGTCGCTACACCTGCGCCAAATGCGGCGAAGGCTATCACGACAGTTTCAAGAAACCGACCGTGGCAGGTGTTTGCGACAAATGCGGCAGCACTGAATTCAAGCGTCGCGCGGATGATAACGCTGAAACCGTGGGGTCGCGGCTTGCGGCATATCACGAACAGACAGCACCGCTGATCACATATTACGAAGGCAAAGGCGCGCTGAAACGCGTCGATGCCATGGGCGAGATCGACCGCATCGCGGGCGATCTGGCTGCAATCGTCAAGACTGTGACAGCTTAAGAACCCGGGCAACCGGTTTGGCACCGCAAGGTGCCCCAATGCAGACGCTTCGAGGAGCGGCGTGTCTGCAAACACGATCGCTGTGCCTGCGTAACGGGACAGTGAGCAAGAGAGGAAGCTTGCCCCATAACGGGGCGGCACAGGAGGAAACTGGGAGACGTCACATGTCAGACAAATCGACAGACGCCTACTGGAAGGCCAACGTTCGCATCATCACTATCTGCATGGTGATCTGGGCGCTTGTATCTTTCGGGTTCGGCATCGTTCTACGCCCGCTCATCGCGGGCATTCCGGTCGGAGGCACCGATCTGGGATTCTGGTTCGCACAGCAAGGGTCCATGCTGACCTTCATCGCGCTGGTCTTCTATTATCGCTGGTACATGAACAAACTCGATGCCGAGTTTGGCGTGGAAGAGTAAGGGGCGGCTGAGTCATGGATCAATTTGTAATTAATCTTATCTTCGTCGGCGGCTCTTTCGCACTTTATATCGGGATTGCGATCTGGGCACGTGCTGGCTCTACGGCTGACTTCTACGCGGCGTCGCGTGGTGTCAATCCTGTTGTCAACGGTGCTGCGACTGCGGCTGACTGGATGTCGGCGGCAAGCTTTATCTCTATGGCCGGTCTTATTGCGGCTGTTGGTTATGGCAACTCGACATTCCTGATGGGCTGGACTGGCGGCTATGTTATTTTGGCGCTGCTTCTGGCACCTTACTTGCGCAAGTTCGGGCGCTTTACTGTGCCTGACTTCATCGGTGACCGTTTCTACAGCCAGACCGCACGTCTGGTGGCGGTAATCTCGCTTCTGGTCATGTCGATCACCTATGTTATCGGTCAGATGACCGGTGCTGCGGTGGCGTTTTCGCGCTTTCTGGAAGTGGACAGCACCACCGGTCTGTTCATCGCATCGGCAGTTGTTTTCTGCTATGCGGTTCTGGGCGGCATGAAGGGCATCACCTACACGCAGCTTGCACAATATGTCGTGCTGATCATCGCCTACACCATTCCGGCGGTCTTCATCTCGCTGCAACTGACAGGCAACCCGCTGCCACAGCTTGGCCTGTTCTCGACCCACACGGAAACCGGACAGCCCTTGTTGCAAACACTGAACGAAGTGTTGATGGAACTGGGCTTTAATGACTATACCGGCAACCACGGATCAACCTTCAACATGGTGCTGTTCACCTTGTCGCTGATGATCGGTACTGCGGGTCTGCCCCACGTCATCATTCGCTTCTTCACCGTTCCGAAAGTGGCTGATGCACGGACATCTGCTGGCTGGGCGCTGGTTTTCATCGCGCTGCTTTACACTGTTGCTCCGGCAGTTGGTGCAATGGCGCGTCTGAACATCATCACCACGCTGTATCCAGACGGAATCCAGGGCGAACCGCTTGCCTTTGATAACAAGCCCGACTGGATGTTGAACTGGGAACGCACAGGTCTGTTGCGCTTCGAGGACAAGAATGGCGATGGCCTGATCCAGTACTACAACGAAGCGAACCCTCCTGCCCGTGCCATTGAAGAAGGCTGGGAAGGCAACGAGATGGTGTTGTTCAACAATGACATCCTCGTGCTTGCCAACCCCGAGATCGCGAATCTTCCAGGTTGGGTGATTGGTCTTATCGCGGCTGGTGGTCTGGCGGCGGCGCTGTCGACGGCAGCAGGTCTGCTGCTGGCAATCTCGTCAGCGGTGAGCCACGACTTGATCAAGTCGATGATAAATCCGGGCATCTCGGAAAAGGGCGAACTCTTGGCCGCCCGTATTTCGATGGCGTTCGCGATTGCATTGGCAACCTATCTGGGCCTCAACCCGCCGGGCTTTGCGGCGCAGGTGGTGGCACTGGCCTTTGGTCTGGCGGCGGCGTCGCTGTTCCCGGCCATCATGATGGGCATCTTCTCGAAGAAGATGAACTCGACAGGGGCGATTACAGGCATGATCGTCGGCCTCGGCTCGACAGTTCTGTATATCTTCACCTATCTGG
>SLAT01000069.1 GCA_007126715.1 Roseinatronobacter sp. | reverse complement strand
TGAATGTCACAAGAAGCTGGACGCCATGTCGTAGCGATAAATGTGGGTGATCTGACCAAAGCACGCTTAGAATGCACCATAGCGGAAACAGCCAGACCCACCAATAGTCGCGGACTTCGCGCAGGGTTAGGTCTAAACGACGCGCCAGTAGAAGCATGCCGGTCAATAGAAAGATCAGCACGCCATTGCGCCCCAGATGGGAAACGAACACAAGCGAGGTCAGGCTTGCCAGACCAAGAAGCGCGTTCGGGCATATATTGATAACCGGCGCCCTTCGCGCTCTGCGTTCGGCCTGCCACTGTGCGTAATCCATCTCAGTTTTCCGCAAGTTCACACAGGACAGAGCCTGCAAATTGACAGGCCTCGCCGGGTGCTGTGTAACTTACCCAGTCGATATCCATGCGTTTGGGTGCTTGTGGATGCTCGAACGGTCCCATCCAGTCGTTCAGCGTTTCGGTTCCCCAGATGCTAAGATAAATCTTCTGAGGGCGTTCGGGCAGATTGCTGTCTTCGACCGAGTGTATCAGCTTGCCATCAATGAACCAGCGCATCCTGTCTGCTTCCCAGATGAAGGAATAAGTGTGAAACTGTTCACTTGCCGGCTGCGGCATGGGACGGACAGCGCCGTGAAACTGTTCGCCATCGACATAGGTGTTTACCGTCACCTCCTGTGTGTTGGCGGTCAGCACCTCGAAGTCAATTTCGTCATGGGGTTCACCGTGAACGGGACCGATATAGGTAAAGAACGCGGCATTCAGGCCGCTACCTTCATTCGTTCTGATGCGTGCCTCGAATGTGCCATGCCCGAATCTTGGACGGGTCTGGATTTCGCCGCAGCGGTAGTCATGCTCCGGGGTGATGTCATAATAGAAATAGAGGCTCATTCGGCCTTCTTCATGCGCCACCGCAGCGTCGGACCACAGGCAATTCTGATGTGCGCCGTTGCTCCAGCCGTCCGAGATGTACCAGCGATCTTTATCAAAGTGTGCAAAGTCATCAAAGAACGACTCTCCGGCCGTTGCTGTTTGAAGACCGCCAAGCATGGAAGCAAGGGCCAGCAGCCCTGCCCATGCCGTGCGCACCCCAAACCGAGAGTGTTCACGCATTTTCAGAGGCATAGACGTCATAATAATTCCCTGTTTCGTCAAGCTGGGTATAGTCCCTCAGGCTGGTCATGTTGGTTTTGCTAAGGGTGATCCCGAGGATTTTCTTATAGAGTGCCGGGTCCATCGACAGTGTTTTCTGTAACAGACCGATTGGCATACGCCCCCACTCGACCACCATCACAAGCCCGTCTATCGCGGGCAGAAGCGCTCTTGCGTCCGATACAGGGCCAAGCGGCGCAAGATCGACAATCGTCAGGGCATAGCGGCTGCGCGCCTCATCCAGCATGTCGCGGAACCTTGAGGAATAAAGGCTGTCACCTGCATGGGCATCGTCGGGCGAAAAACCTGAAGACAGGAAATGCAATCCGGTCGAAGTTTCCTTGCGCACGGCGTTATGCAAGCCTGCTGCGCCTTGCAACACATCACGCAGGCCGATGCCATCGGATTGACCCAGTCGCAGGCTCATGCCCGAGGTGCGCACATCGCCATCCACCAGCAAGACAGAGCTGCCTGAAACCGCAGTCAGGGCCGCAAGGTTTTGCGCCAGCGTTGTCTTGCCCTCTCCCGGTCGCAAGGACACGACACCAAGAACATAGCCGGATTTGCCAAGGGCAGATGTTTCGCAGGCGTTGCGGATGTTGCGCAGCGTTTCGGTATAATGTGATCTTGGGTATTTCAGTGCCGGAAACGGATATCTGAACGGATCGGGCTGTTGGCAATTGCCTGCTTTGCGCAAGCGATTGTATCTTGGCAGAACAGGGCGTGGTTTCGCTTCCTGTGGCTCGGGCAGGGCCTTGACCTCGTTGAGTGTCAGCATCGGAAGGTAGCCGAGGAAAGGTCTGCCGCTTGCGTCATAAAGCGCATCACTGGTGCGAATGACCCTCTCACGCCCGTCGCGCAGCAAGGAAAGCCCGCCACCTACCAGTGTTCCCATCAGAAGCATAAATCCCATGATGATGGTCTTGCGTGGTGCGACAGGTTTTTCAGGAACGTCTGAAACAGAAAGCACGCGCACATTGGCGACCGGAAATGTCTGGGTCTGCTCCAGGTCTTTCATGCGCATCAGATAGGTTTCGTTCAGCGCGTCAAGAATCCCGGCTTGCCGTTCAAGCGATTGCAACTCAACCCGCGCAGTCGCAAGTTGCAGGTTTTCGTTTGAAAAATCTTCGATGCTGTTGCGCAGCATCTCGACCTCTGCCTCTTTGACGCGGGCGGCGTTGCGCGTCGTTTCATACAGGCTGTTTATCTCGCGCTGCAATGTGCTGCCTTCGCGTTCAATCTGGGCGCGCAACCGGATTGCCGCTGAATGCCCGGAGCCTTGACGCCGTTCAACGTCATCAAGGCTCTGTTGCAGGTCCAGAAGCCTTTGTTGACCGGCGGCAAAATCCGCAGCCGGGACGCGCACCCCGGCTGCACCGGAGCGGACAAATTCAACCGGGTCAAGTTCGCGCAGCTCGGCATAGACGGTTTTGAGCGCGCGGATTTGTGCCAGTTCCACAGTTGCTGCGGCAAGTTCAGCATTCAGTTGCGAGATGGTCTGCACCCTGATCGATTCTCCCGCGACGGTCAGCAGCCCGTTTCGCGCGCGAAATTCCTCAGCTTTCAATGCGGCCTGTGCAGAATTTTCCTGAATGACCATAAGCCTGTCATGTAGCCAGTCCAGCACACTGCTTGATGCCTCGACATTGCCGATCAGCTGATCGGCCAGAAATGCCTGACCGTAGGCATTTACGACATCCGCAGCGAATTGTGGATTGTTCGACGTGTAGCGGATCGAGAAGACTGAGCTGCGCCCCTCTCGTCTGACTTCAATCCCTGTGCGCAGGTTATCTGCCGCTGACATGCGTGCAAGCTGTTCGGCAGTTTCAGGGTCAATCTGGCCCGGGGCGCTTTGCTCTGCGGGTAAGAGGCCAAGGATCAGTCCGCGCACGCTCTCAATGCTGTGTCGCGCCAATGACGGCTCATTTGACAACAATTCAGGGCGTCTGTGCAGGTCCAGCGCGTCAACAACAGCCAGTGCGAGCTTCTGGGATTCCAGCACCTTGCGGGCGCTGTCGAGCGTAATCTCATTCTGGGCAAGTGTTGCCGGACGGTTGAAATTCTGCGCGCTGCCGGCAAACTCTTCAATGATCATAACCTCGGTCGCAGCCAGATAGGATCTTGGGGTTGTCTGGACATGCACAGCCCCAATTCCAACCGCAATTAGAACGGAAAGGAACATGATGCGCTTGTTTCGGCGCATGGCCGCGAAAATTGCTGCGAAATCCAGTTGCGGACCAGTCTTGTCCTGACTTGGGGCAGGTAACATGGCAGGATCGCTATCGTTAAAATGTACAATCATCTTGTTCACCGTTTCCCTATTTCTGTTCCTGCACCCAGCGACCGGCAAAAGCCGCCTGCAACCTGCGCCCGGATGCGTGCCAGACTTCGCGCCAGAATCCGAAGGACCAGCTCATCTGCATGACGGCTGCCGCAACGCCACAAAAAGCGATGTCCGGCGCGCGACTGCGGAGCGCTTTTATCAAACCAAGCACCAGACAGAGTGCAAACCACATGATCAGCGGAATTGCGGTTTGCGGGGTGATGACAGCAAAGGCAGAGAGGCCCGCGACAGGCGCAAGACCCATCAAGACAAAATGCCTTTTGCCAAGGCTGCCGGGGTGCTTGAAGGCAGTCGCAAATCGGCCCGCCCCGAAATTCAGGTATTGGCGTGACAGCTTTCCCAGTGTGTTGCGGGGAAAATACACGATGCCGGTCGCGCCGGTCAGCCAGATTCGATAGCCTGCCTTGCGCAACCTTTGGTCTAGTTCTGCATCCTCGTTATGGCTGAAGCCTTCGTCATAGCCACCAACAGCGCAGAAGGCCGGCATCTTCATCAGCGCGTGGTGCCCGTGATCCACGAACTGCCCTTTTTCGTCGTTGCGATGCGCAGACCCGCCATTGCCGAAAAGCGCATTTTGCGCAGCGGCTATGTTGCGCTGGATCAGCCCTTCTCCGCGCGCGGTCATTTTGACGGTGACGCTGTCGGCACCAGTGCGCTGCGCCTCGTCAAGCAACACCTCGCAATAATCCTCGGGATAGGCTGCATGCGCGTCTATGCGGATGATCCAGTCTGCCTGATCGCGGAAATGCATCGCTGCAAGATTGATCGCCGCAGCTTGCAGTCGCTTCGGGTTATGCAGCAAGACAAGGTCAGGACAACGCGCAGTTTCTTTGCGCACAAGCTCCACCGTCCCGTCATCAGAGCCGCCGTCGACCACAGCAATCCGCGCTCCAAGCCGCCGCGCCCCGGGTTCAAGGCTGCGCAACACAGGGATGATATGCGCCGCTTCGTTCAGTGTTGGAATGATAATCACGACCCGGCTGGGGTGATTTTCCTGCATATCGGGCGCGGGGTTGTTCATGGGTGCGCCTCGACAGTGTGCTGAGGCAATGTGGCTGATCTGCGCAGTTGATCGACCAGCCAGACGCAGTCTTTGCGGCGTGTCTTCCAATTCGCCGTGTCGCGAGAGGTCAGTTCCGCGCGCAGCGCTTCAAGTTGCGCAGGGCCAGCTTGGTCCAGAAGGGCTGTAACGGCATGGGTTTGTAGATTTGGGACAACTAGACCCAGCTTATGACGCTGAAGGTATCGCGCTGTCTCTGTCCCCTCCAGCGCGAGCGGAATCGCGCCATGTGCGCAACTTTCATAAAGCCGGTTTGGCAGCAACCAGTCAGAATTTGCCCCGGCGTCGAACCTGTCTACCAGCCATGCAATATCTGTTTCGCCATAGATTTGGGGCAGGTCGTCCGGGTAGCTATAGGCGCCGTGGAATTCGATATGTGGATTGGCTTCTACCACCTTATGAAAATCGGGGATCGCATCCAGCGCCGGTTTGCCGCGAAGCACCAACCGCACACGGCCACCGGATTGTCTGCAAACCTCATCAAGGCAGCGCAAGGATGCGGCACAGCGCAAGATACCGAACCAACCGATGGTGATGGTCTTGCCCGCGCGTGGCCGTTGCTTGAGGGGGTCGAGTCCATCTGGTGCCCAGACCTTGTTCTCAACCATAAGCGGTGCAGTGTCGATCTGATTATACAGACTGAAATATTCCGTATCGAAGCGCGGCGAGGACGTGATCACCCGCGCCACCCTGCGGCACATTCCGCGCTCGATAAACCGCAAACATTTCGCAATGATGCCGCCACCCAACATCAGGCGATGCACATCAAGCACTTCGTAAAACACTGTCGGCTTATATTCGCTGGCAAGCTGTGACTGAACCCGCAAGGCCAGTGGCAGCATCTCGAGATTGCGCGCAAGGATCACGTCGGGCGCAGACCCCTGCAACCCCTTTGCGCCGCGCAATAGCAGGCGCAGCGTGTTGAAGGCCCGGTGCATGAACTTGCCGGGATATGTGCGGCCAAGCACTGTGGCTGGTCTGGCAAGAGTTTGCGTCCCCCGGCGCATCCCGGCCACATCGACGCTGGCACCGCCCGCCTCTAGCATGCTGACGCGCCGCCATGTTGCCGCGTCATCAAGATCCGAGACAAGATACAGGATCTTCATGTCATGCCCCTTCGGCGCAGATGCCGTAAGGCTCTGCATTCGCGCCGTAATCGCCTGTTGCAGGAAAGGTCAGCTTCTCGCCACGCGCGCTGAATAGCTGTGCGGTCCTGAAGCAAGGCACGAGGCCCAAAGCATATTGGCCTGCACGGCCATATGCGAGGATATCGAGATCATGATCGTCTGAGAGTGATGCCAACTCTCCCCAGACGCGCGCAGCCGAAGGTGTGTAACCGGCCCCCGGTGCATTGGGG
>SLAT01000145.1 GCA_007126715.1 Roseinatronobacter sp. | reverse complement strand
TGTCGGCCCCCCCGGACCCCCCCGAGGATATTTCTGCAAGGATGAATGAGAAAGAGGGGCGAGAGAGCGGTAATGATGACACTGCACGAGTTGCGCGCGGCGTTTGAGGCGGGCGAGATTGACACGGTTCTGGTCGCCGCGCCGGATATGCAGAGCCGGTTGATGGGCAAACGCTTTCATGCAGCGCATTTTCTGGAGTCAGGGTATCAGGAGACACATTGCTGCAATTACCTGCTGGCGACAGATATGGAGATGATGACGGTTGAGGGCTATGCCTCGACGTCTTGGGAGAAGGGCTATGGTGACTATGTCATGAAGCCTGATTTGGCGACGTTGCGGCGCCTGCCGTGGTTGCCCGGGACTGCGCTGGTATTGTGCGACCTGCTGGATCATCACACGCATGAAGAGGTTGCGGTCTCACCGCGCGCGATATTGAAGCGACAGGTCGCGCGGGCGCGCGAGATGGGCTATGTGGCGAAGGCTGCGACCGAGCTGGAATTTTTCATTTTCGAGCAGAGCTATGAGGCGCTGCGCGATGGCGGAGCGGATCTTTTGACGCCGATTTCGGGTTATAATGAGGATTATCATCTGTTCCAGACCTCGAAAGAGGAGCCGTTGATGCGGGCCTTGCGCAATGGTTTGTATGGTGCGGGGATTCCGGTCGAGAATTCCAAGGGCGAGGCCGAAGCCGGGCAGGCGGAAATCAACATCCGGTATGACGAGATGCTGAGCACCGCGGATTTTCATGTCATCACCAAACAGGCGACCAAGGAAATCGCGCATGGCTTGGGCAAGTCGGTCACTTTCATGGCGAAATATGACCACCGGCGCGCGGGATCGTCGAGCCATGTGCATCAGTCGCTCTGGTCTCTGGACGGCGCGCCTGCCTTTCTGGACAGGGGCGGGGAATATGGCATGTCGGCTTTGATGCGCCAGTATATGGCGGGGCAACTGGCCCATGCGGGCGAGATTACGGCGCTCTTGGCGCCATATGTGAACAGCTACAAGCGCTTTTGTGTGGGCATGTTCGCACCGACCAAAGCGGTTTGGTCACTGGACAATCGCACGGCGGGGTTTCGGGTTTGTGGCGACGGGACAAAAGCGGTGCGCGTTGAGTGCCGGATCGGAGGTGCCGATCTGAATCCCTATCTAGCATGCGCGGGCCTGCTGGCTGCGGGCCTTGCGGGCATTGAGGGGGGGATGGAGCTGGAGGCAGAGATGCGCGGCGACAGCTACCAGAATGCACAGGCGCGCGAAATTCCAAAGACCCTGCGCCATGCGGCTGATCTGCTGGAAGGCTCGGCGATGTTGCGCGCGGCCTTTGGGGATGATGTGGTTGATCACTATACCCGCGCGGCGCGCTGGGAGATTGAGGAACATGACCGTGTGGTGACGGATTGGGAACGCAGGCGATTGTTGGAGCGGGGGTAGGGGGCGCTGCCCCCCTTGGCCTGCGGCCAATTCCCCCCGGAGTATTTTTGGCAAGAAAATGCCTGACTGGACAGGAGAGGTGATGACGACCATCAGATTGATTTCGCCCGTTGACGGATCGGTTTATGCGAGGCGCGATGCCTTGCCTCTGGCCGCTGCGCGCGATGCTGTAGCCCATGCGCGTGCGGCGCAGGGCGCGTGGAATGCAGTTTCGCTGAAAGAGCGTATTGCGACAGTCATGGCCGGTATTGATGCGTTGGAGGCAATGGCCCCCGAGATTGTGCCGGAACTGGCCTGGCAAATGGGCCGCCCGGTGCGCTATGGCGGTGAATTTGGCGGGGTGCGCGAACGTGCGGCCTATATGGCCGGGATTGCGGAGGACGTGCTGGCGGATGCGGTGATTGAGGAGAGTGAGCGGTTTACCCGCCTGCTTGCACGCGAGCCGCAGGGCGTGGTGTTTGTGATCGCCCCCTGGAATTACCCGTTCCTGACGGCCGTGAACACCGTTGTGCCCGCGTTGATTGCCGGAAATGCAGTGGTGCTGAAACATGCCAGCCAGACGCTGCTGGCAGGAGAGCGGCTGGCGCAGGCGTTCCACAAGGCGGGTGTGCCCGAGGATGTGTTTCAGAATGTGGTTCTGGATCATGCCACGACCGAAGCGCTGATCGCTGAGCGCCGCTTTGATTTCGTGAATTTTACCGGATCGGTGGGTGGCGGGCGCGCGATTGAGCGTGCGGCGGCGGGCACGTTTTCTGGCATGGGGTTGGAGTTGGGCGGCAAAGACCCCGGTTATGTGCGCAGCGATGCCGATCTGGATGCGGCGGTTGAGGGGCTTATGGACGGGGCGATGTTCAATTCGGGCCAGTGCTGTTGCGGGATCGAGCGGATCTATGTGCATGAAAGCCTGTATGATGCCTTTGTCGAGAAGGCTGTGGCATGGGTACGCGGGCAGCGCCTTGGCAACCCGTTGGAGCATGACACGACGATGGGGCCGATGGCACATGCACGGTTTGCCGCGATTGTGCGCGGCCAGATCGCGGATGCGGTCGCCGCAGGCGCGCGGGCACTGATTGATGTGGCAGAGTTTCCGGCCGATGATGGTGGGGCTTATCTTGCGCCACAGATTCTCGTCGATGTGACACATGATATGGCGGTGATGCGCGAGGAGAGCTTCGGCCCGGTGGTGGGCATCATGCCGGTCCGGGATGATGCAGAAGCCATCGCGTTGATGAATGATTGTGACTACGGACTTACGGCCTCGATCTGGACGGCGGATGCGCAGGCGGCGCGCCGTATTGGCGGGCAGTTGCAGACCGGCACTGTCTTGATGAACCGCTGCGATTATCTGGACCCGGCCTTGTGCTGGACCGGCTGCAAGGACACGGGGCGCGGCGCGGCGCTGTCTGCTCTTGGCTATCACGCGCTCACGCGCGTCAAATCCTATCATCTTAAAAAGGCGTGATTCATGGGACCAAGTGCGAATTGGAGTTATCCAACCACGATCAAGTTCGGCGCGGGCCGGATTTCGGAACTGGCCGCGCAATGCAAGGCGGTGGGCATGGCGCGGCCTTTGCTTGTTACCGACCGCGCGCTGGCAAGCCTTCCGATTGCGACGCAGGCGCTGGATATTCTGGACGCGGCTGGCCTTGGCCGCGCCATGTTCAGCGAAGTTGATCCCAACCCGACAGAGGCAAACATGTTGGCCGGGCTGGATGTCTATCGTGCAGGCAGCCATGACGGGGTGGTCGCTTTTGGCGGTGGATCGGCGCTCGACCTTGGCAAGATGATCGCGCTGATGGTGGATCAGCCCGTCAGCGTATGGGATCTCGAAGATGTGGGGGATTGGTGGACGCGTGCCAATCCCGATACCATTGCGCCAATCATTGCAGTGCCGACCACAGCGGGCACAGGGTCTGAAGTTGGTCGGGCGGGTGTATTGACCGACAGCGCCACGCATCGCAAGAAGATCATCTTTCACCCGAAACTGATGCCCGAAGTCACCATCTGCGACCCGGAACTGACAGTTGGCATGCCAGCTTTCATTACCGCGGGCACGGGAATGGATGCACTGGCCCATTGTCTGGAAGCCTATTGTAGCCCGCATTACCACCCGATGAGCCACGGTATCGCGCTGGAAGGTATGCGGCTGGTGCTGGAAAACCTGCCGCGCGCCTATGCCACACCGGATGATCTGGACGCGCGCGCGCAGATGATGGCGGCAGCCGCGATGGGGGCTGTGGCATTCCAAAAAGGATTAGGCGCGATACACAGCCTCAGCCACCCTGTCGGGGCGGTCTATAACACACATCATGGCACCACCAATGCTGTGGTCATGCCAATGGTGCTGGAGTTCAACCGCCCCGCGATCGAGGAACGGATCATCCGCGCTGCGGCCTATCTTGGTATCGAAGGCGGATTTGACGGATTTTTCGCACATATCATGGCTCTGCGTGCGTCCTTGTCCATCCCTGAAACCCTTGGCGCAATGGGGGTTGAGGTGGCGCGACTGGATGAGTTGACAGAAATGGCGCTGCTCGATCCGTCCTGTGGCGGCAATCCGGTGGAAATGACCCGCGACTATACGCGCGCGCTGTTCGAGGCCTGTATGTAATCCATCGCGCAGCCCCACAGCAGGTATAGAGGGAGATTGGCGTCTGGCCTAAGGGCCAGGCGCGTCCTCGTCGCGATGGTCAAAGAAGTGGGCGGCGTTGCGGTGCCTCAAGATCGGTCAGGGCAATTTGTGCGAGTGCCCTTATGTCAAGAATGCTGAGACTGTCGTTGTTCCAACAGACATGGGGCCGCAATTTTGAAAGTGTTTTGTTGGTATGCACAAGTGACAGCCCCAAGGCATCGGCCAGATCGCGTTGCTTGAACGGGAAATAAGCGACGCCCTGAGGGGCAAGTCCAACCGCTGTCAGGCGATTGTGTATCTTCAGCAAGGCCCATGCCATGCGCTGCGCTGCACTGCGCTGACCTAGCGTGGCAATTGTTTCGCCAAGGAAATGTTCCTCCATCGCGGCAATCCAGGTCAGCGCATAGGCGCGATCGGGGTTGTCACGAAAGAGATTGGCCAGATCGCGTTTGTTGAAACGGCACAGGACCATGGGGCTGGCGGCAATCGCAGTGGCTGCAGAGTTCCCCGATACAATGCCCTGAAGGCCAACGACATCACCGGGAAAAATGAAATTGACCAATTGTCGCTCGCCATTTGGCAAGTGCTTGAACCGCGCACCTTGCCCCTCTTTCGCGGTGTAGAGAAATTCATGCTCGTCACCTTCGTGGAACAAAGCCTCACCGGCCTGTAAAACGACCTCACCGGCCCGAAACTCTTTCATGAATTCCAGATCCGTTGGTGTGAACTCAGTGAACAGCTTGTGTTTTCGCAATGTGCAGGTTTCGCATGGGTGCATCTGTTACATCTTCTCAGGTCGATTTTCTCAAGTCGGTGTCGGAAGTTATGCCGAGCAACACCGTATCGGGTCCAGACCCGAAACGCCGACACGCGCAAGTTGAGTATTTTCTGCACTACGGAACTGAATGCAAGCGCATTCGTTGACCCCAAGACCGACCGCGCGCCTGCGTCGGGCGTCGTTAAATTGCGTCGTTCTGCCCTGCCACACCCCGACTTTGACGCGTGTGCAATGTTGATTTGCTCGGGTGGGCGCTAGGATTTACCTGAACAAGGTTTATGAAAGGAATAACATGAAAGACCGCGCAGCGTCGCTTCTGGACAGTTTCATGGAGCAGATCAGACCGCGTCATCAAGGCGAGGACGAATTCCTGCAAGCTGTGGAAGAGGTCGCGCGAGATGTGGTGACCGTCGAGAAAGCGAGCAGCGAATTTACGCAGGCCCGCGCATTGGAGCGTCTGTGCGAGGCTGACCGCATCGTCAGTTTCCGTATCACATGGCGCGACGATACCGGCGCGGTGCAAATCAACCGTGGCTGGCGTGTGCAGCATTCCAACCTGCTTGGCCCCTATAAGGGGGGGCTGCGTTGGGCCCCGAATGTTTCCCGGTCGGTCCTGAAATTTCTGGCCTTTGAGCAGGCTTTCAAGAACGCGCTGACCGGCTTGCCGCTGGGCGCGGCCAAGGGCGGGGCCGATTTTGACCCCCAAGGCCGTTCGCCAACCGAGATCGAGCGCTTTGCCCATGCGTTTATGGCCGAACTCGGTCCCCATATTGGCCCTGACCGCGATGTACCGGCAGGCGATATCGGTGTGGGCGCGCGCGAAGTTGGCCTGATGGCGCGGGCATTGGTGCAACAGGCGCAGCGCTGGGGCGGGGCGTTTACGGGCAAGCCGCTGCCTTTGGGCGGCAGTGACATCAGGGCAGAGGCTACCGGGTACGGATTGATCTACTTCCTGTCTGCGATGCTGGCAGAGGAAGCGGAAGATATGGAAGGCAAGCGCATTGCCCTGTCGGGGCGTGGGAATGTTTCAAGCTACGCCGCCCGCAAGGCGATGACGATGGGAGCAAAAGTGATCAGCCTGTCAGGCCGCGCGGGCACATGGTACGCGCCCGACGGGTTTACCGGCGATGCGCTGGAATGGGTGCTGGAGGCAACAGGAGATACGGCGCAAACACCCCCCGCAGACCTTGGCGTTGAGTTCAGAGAAGGGGCGCGCCCTTGGGGCCTTTCGCCGGATGTTGCGCTGCCCTGTGCGACGCAAAACGAACTGGATATCGACGATGCCCGCGCGTTGGCCGACGGAGGATGTCGGTTTCTGGCCGAGGGCGCGAATATGCCCCTGACCGCTGCTGCCGAGGCACAGTTGACACGTGCGGGGGTCATTCAGGCACCGGGCAAGGCTTCCAATGCGGGCGGGGTCGCCGTTTCGGGGCTGGAAATGCAGCAAAATGCAAGCTTTGCACGCTGGGCACCTGCGCGCGTGGAGCGTGAACTGCAAGAGGTTATGTGCGCCATTCATAACCGCCTGAAATCGGAGCGTGCGAGTTGCTGCACAGCAGGCGGCGGTATCGATTATCGGCGGGCTGCCAATGTGGCAGGGTATCGCAAACTGGCGCGCGCAGTTGTGGATGGTGGTGTCATCTAGTGCCGCGCCCAGCGTCACGGCCCGCCCGCGGTTTCTGAAAATCCCGGAAAAAACCCCAACATTGTGGTTCACCACAAGCGCTTGGGTTTTGGCTTGCCCCAATGGGCAGGAACTGGAACTGGCGCAGCAAGCCTTAACTTTCGGTGATCAGGGAACTGTTCTGTGATCTTGCACGTTGTACCTTTGTGATCGCGTGCTAGGCGATGGGGTGCATGGATCAGAACGAAGATACATTGGTCTGATGTGTCTGCCCGTGCCCGTCATCTGCCAAATGTGTGACCCGCATTATCGCGTCAGTGTGACTGGCAAGACTGTCAGCGGCATTTGACCTTGTTTTTATCCCGTCCGCGCGCCTCAATAACAGGAGATCAAGATGTCCCGCAAAAACTATCATGCGACAACTGCGTTGGGGCTTTGCCTTGCCATGCTGCCAGTTAGCGTAAATGCGCAATCATCCGACCTGGATGCCGACGCAGCCGAAATGTTCGTCCCAATGGTTCAGGACTGCGTGCTGGACGCATCTGACGAGGGGTGTCAGCAGGTCCGCACGGTCATCACCGAATGCGCGCAAGACCTCGATTTTTCGCGCTGCCAGCTATTGTTCGAGGATGCCAACGCGGTTTTTGGCGATAGCGAGCAACTTGAGCAGGCTCAGATCATGCTGACGCAGACCAGCGACGCCATTTCAGAGATTGATTTCAGCGAGGTTGATGCAGAAATCGGCGATCTGGCCGAAACGGCCCGCGCTGATGCCGAGCGGACCTTGCTCCTCGGTGATGAAAACCTGATGACGCATTCCTCGCCGCCATTGGCCGAAGGCGAACCGGAGGCGATTGAGGAAGAACTTCCCCTCGATCTTGAATCAGATGCCTTGCCAGCTGATGAGGAACCGGATGAAACCGGGGTGTCTGACTTGACGGAGGCCGATATTGAGGCTGCACTTGAAGCCGAAGCCGAAGCCGAAGCCGAAGCCGAAGCCGAACAGCGACTTCGTGAGGCGCTAGAGGCTGAACAGCGCGCGGCTGAAGAAGATGCTCAAGCCGAAGCTGACGCAGGCGCCGAGGTGGACCCTGCGGAAACTGACATCGCGCCGCAGGCCGACGCTGCGCCTGATGCGGAGCCTGACACGCAGGATGCGACAGAGCGCGATGATGCCGCCGCCGAAGATGAGGCCGAGCAGCGTTTGCGCGAAGCACTGGAAGCAGAGCAGCGCGACGACGAAGGTGACGATGCCGCTGCGCGCGAGCAAGCCGAGATGGAACTTGAGCAAGAGCGCGCAGAGCTTCGCGCCGAAGCCGAGGCAATGGCAGAAGATGCGCCTGAATTGATCGTTGAGGACGTTCCGGAAGAAGAATTCGTCGCGCCCGACGATGCGCCGCGCGAAATCGACGCGGAACAGCAAGCAATGATCGACCGTCTGATGGCTGATCCTGAAACGGCCGAAGCAATTACGCTGCTGGGTCAAATGACCGAGCAGGACGAAGTGGCAACCGATGATGCAGGTAGCATTCTGGCGACTGCGCTTTCGGCCCTTCAGCGCGAGCGCAGCGACGAAGTCGAGGGTGATGCAGAGGCTTTCGAGGCTGAAGAAGTCACTGAAGAAGAAATCACCGCAACCGAAGTTCGCAGCAGCCGCGATGACTTCGACTCGCGCTTCGCGCTGGATGTTGCAGCCGGAGAGGCGCGCAGCAGTGACCGCCGTGATCTGGAACGCGCTGGGCTGGTGGCGCTGGGTGCGCTGGCTGTCGGGATGATCGTCAATCGTAACCGCGTTGTGGCCCGTTCCGACGAACGTGTGGTCGTGCAGCGCGATGACGGGGAATATGCGGTCTGGCGCGATGATGACGTGATCCTGAGCCAAGACGGATCGCAGCGCCGGATCGAGCGCTATGCCGATGGCTCCACCCTGACACGCTGGGCACGTCCTGACGGCTCCGTAATCATCACCGTTCGCGATGCGACAGGTCGTGTACAGTGGCGTGAACGGGTGCTGGCGGACGGCACATCAATCGCACTGGTTGACGATATGCGCGAGATTCAAGCCATCGACGTGTCAGTTCTGCCTCCACCGCGCCGGCGCGAGCTGCGCATCACGCAGCGCACTGACCCGGAACTTGCGCTTGCATTGTTGCGAGAGGCCGAGGCTGACGCACGCTCTGTTGATCGCGCCTTCTCTCTGCGCCAGATCCGTGAAGTGCGCGAGGTGCGTGAGCTGGTTCCGGTGCTTAGCCCCGATCCGATTACATTCGAGATCAACCGCGCCAATGTTCGCCCCCAAGAGGCCCGGAAACTGGCCCAGGTCGGCCGGCTCATGGAGCGTTTGATTGCAGATAATCCGGGTGAATTGTTCCTTGTCGAAGGGCATACCGATGCAACCGGCCCTGCTTCATATAATCTGGCCTTGTCGGACCGTCGTGCAGAATCCGTTGCATTGGCACTGACCGAGTTTTTCGAAATTCCATCCGAAAACCTCGTCATTCAGGGCTATGGCGAACGCTACCTGCGTATTCCCACGGCGGCGGCTGAAGAACGCAACCGGCGGGTTGCCATCCGGCGTATTACGCCACTGACGGGCCTGTAAATGCGGGCAAGACTATCTGGCACCTAAGGCCAGACGCATAGTCGCGGATAGAAACGAAGAAAGGCGGCCCAGTGTGACGGGCCGCCTTTCTTGTTTGGTAAACTCTGGTGGTTGACGCTGCTACGAAACTGCAGCGCGGCGATAGGGCGCTGGTCGCGTTGCAGTTGGTCTTTTACGCTTTGACGCGCTCAAGCGGGGGTAAAAGCGCTTCCAGTTCTGCGCGGCGTGGTTCGTGCTGCGGGGGCAGTTTAAGGCTTTCGCCAAGGCTGGACATTGGCTCATCCGCATCGAATCCCGGTCCGTCGGTGGCAATTTCAAACAACACGCCACCGGGTTCGCGGAAATAGATCGCGTTGAAGTATTGACGGTCCTTTACCTCGGTCACGGTTTCACCGCGTGCCAGCAAGATCTCACGTAATTCCTGCTGATGCGCATTGTCACGCGCCCGAAAGGCCACATGGTGGATAGTCCCCGGTCCGGGTCTGGCCTTGATCTGCGCATCGGACTGCCACAGATCGACAATCCGTCCCGGTGCATCACCAGCAAGCGCGTAGCGCATGCGCGTTCCCTCGGCATCGCGTTCTTTGCCCACATAGCTATAGCCGAATACCTCCGTCAGTATTTTGGCGGTGGCTTCAGGTTCGGCGACCCATAGCGTAACAGAGTGGAATTCACCCCATGCGCCGGCCTCAGGGTCAGCCACAATCTCGAACGCTTGCCCGTGAGGGTCAGTCAACGCCAACACCTGCGCGCCAAAGCGTGTTGTAATCTGGCCCCCAAGCGCGGCGTGCCATTGATCAAGAGTGTCCGGCTTGGCCGCATATGCAAAGGCCTGCGCGGCACCTGCTCCGGCGCGACCCTGTTCGCGCGACTCGCGGTTGAAAAATGTCAGCACCGATCCGGGCGCGGCATCCTGCGCGCCATAATAGAGGTGGTACATTTCCGGCGCATCAAAATTGACTGTTTGCTTGATCAGCCGGGTCTTGAGCATGTGTGTGTAGTAATCCAGATTTTCTTGCGCGGGGCCTGATATGGCCGTGACATGGTGCAGCCCGGCAATGGGCGCGTGTGTGTTCAAGTTGGTCATGGCGTGCTCCTGTTCGTTGGCTTGCATCACAGATAACGTGTTTCATGCGGTTTCGCATGAAGCATACGCCAACACGCGCTGTGCCGAGGTGCACAGGCACATCGATTGAATTCAGGTATCGTAGCGCGTAGCACCCCTGCGGCTCTCATCGACAGGTGTTTTCAAGACACTGGCCTGATAGGCGCGCTGGTCGCAGCCTGCGCGCGGGCATATGCGGCAGTTGATCCCGATCGGAGTGGCCGCCGCCCCGTGCAATGCAATTCCTTCAGCATAACCGATTTCCGGCGCATGCTGGATCGTGCACCCCATTGCCACGGCCAGCCGGTTATCCTGCCCATAGCGTTCAAATGTGGGGCGATCCACGGTGCGCGCAAAGACGAAATATTGTGATGCATCGGGCATCTCGACAAGTTGCGGCACGATCCGTCCCGGCAGGCGGAATGTCATATGCACATCCAGCTTGGGGCAGGCGCCCCCGTATTCGGCCAGATGAAAGTCGGTTGCATTGAACCGTTTTGTGACATTGCCAGCCTTGTCGAGGCGCAAAAAGAAAAAGGGCACCCCCTGCGCCCCCTCGCGCTGCATGGTCGTGGCGCGGTGGCAGGCTTGCTCGAAGCTGATACCGAAACGGGTGGCGAGATGATCGAAATCATATTTCGAGCTGCGCGCCTCTTTCAAAAATGCGTCATAGGGCATGAGCACGGCTGCCGCGAAGTAATTGGCCAGTTCCACAAGGCAGCGGGCGCGCCCCTGAATATCGTCAATCCCGGAAATGTGCAAAAGTGCTTCGATCTTGTCGCGGCACTCTATCAGGCCAAGAACGTGGACCAGTTGAAAGACCCGGTTCGGGTGGTCAAGCGCTTCGGAGAGGAGAACTTGCGCACGCCCTTGTTCATAGTGGCGCAGTGTTCGCGGCAGGTCATGCACGCGCACGACCTTGACCTGAATTCCATGCCTGTCACGCAGACGCGCCTTGAGCGCGGAATACATGTCATCGGGGGCAGGGGCACCATCTTCCCAGACTCCGTCCGCTGCTTGTTCCAGCGTAGGAAAGTAATTGCGCTGACGACGAAAGAAATTATGCACAGCGCCCTCCGGGGAGGCGCTGAAAATCGGCCCGACTTCGCCCGGTTGGGCAGCCAGCGCCAACAACTGGTCAGATGCGGAAAGATAGGCGCGGTGCAGATGAAGGAAGGCTTCCATGAGTGTCGGGGCATGGGTTTGCGCCGCGCGCAATTCGTGCAGGTCGGGCCGTGTGTCGTCGAATAGCGGGTCTTGCAAGGCACCGCGCAGATCGGCCAGACGTGCGCCCGCGCCATCTTCGGAAATATCGTGCCAGTCTACACCATACTGTTCGAACAGACGCAGCAGGATCGCAACCGAAACCGAGCGCTGGTTGTTTTCCAACAGATTCACATAAGCTGCACTGACGCCCAGCCTTTTTGCCATGCTGACCTGAGTTTCGCCCGCTTCCTGTCGCAAACGGCGCAAATGTGGTCCGATAAAGGTCTTGCGCAAAGTCCACCTCGAAACTTGTATTTTTTTTGTTAAATTAACAATATTACATAAACTAAAATATGTAAACTCTCGCGTTTACAGCAGAACCCGCTTTCACTCGCAGCAATAGCATATCTTCTGTCATACCTCCCGCATCGAAGGAGGATTCGAAATGATGACTGGAACCGCCCATCTGTTCATTCCTGGTCCGACCAATGTGCCTGCCGATGTGCAGCGCGCCATGATCGTTCCAATGCAAGACCATCGTGCACCTGAATTTACCGAAATCTTGCGACCGGTTCTGGCAGGGCTGAAGCCTGTATTCGGCACGAATGACGCGCAGATTGCGTTGCTTCCCGGCTCTGGTACAGCGGCATGGGAAGCGGCCATAACCAACACGCTGTCGCCCGGCGACAAGGTGCTTATGGCGCGCCACGGGCAGTTTTCGTCTTTGTGGGCTGATATGGCTCTGGCGATGGGATTGCGGGTCGAAATCATTGATGTGGCATGGGGCGCCCCTTGTCCGGTGCGCGAGATCGAGCGCCGCCTTGGTGCGGATCGGCATGGCGAGATCAAGGCCGTATTTGTCACCCATAATGAAACCGCAACGGGCGTGACCTCGGACGTGGCAGCTATACGCCATGCCATCGACGCCAGCTTTCACGATGCGCTTTTGTTTGTTGATGGGGTGTCATCCATCGGGTCTATCCCGTTCGAGATGGACGCATGGGGCGTTGATATGGCCATTGCGGGCAGCCAGAAAGGGCTGATGTGCCCGGCGGGGCTGGGCATTATCGCCGCAAGCCCCCGTGCGATTGCCGCGATGGACACCAGCACCATGGCTCGCAGCTTTCTGGACCTGCGCGCCATGCTGGCCGCACATCAGGCCGGATCGTTTTGCTTCACTCCGCCTGCGCAACTCTTGCATGGTTTGCGTGCCGCGTTGACCCGGCTTCAGACCGAGGGTCTGGCTAATGTCTTTGCGCGTCACCAACGGCTTGCAGAAGGTATCCGCGCCGGGGTTGCCGCGATGGGGCTGAAGACCGTGGCCGAGCACCGTATCTTCGCATCCGACACCGTGACCGCGATCCGCACCCCGCAAGGCATCGACGCGCGCGAGATCATAGCCATAGCGCGGACTCGCTACAACACGCATTTCGGGGGTGGGCTTGGGCCGCTGGCAGGCAAGGCATTCCGCATCGGTCACTTGGGTGATCTGAATGAGGGGATGTGCCTGACTGCCCTGGGGATTGCCGAACTGTCGCTAAAGGCTGCTGGTGCACCCGTCGTTCTGGGCGCGGGTGTCACCGCCGCCCAACATGTTTACGCAGGCGCGACGCATGCGCCCGCTTTGTCGATAGCCGCCGAATAAGGATACCTTCAGATGAGCCATTCTCTTTTTCCACTGCGTATGCAGCGCCTGCAACGCTCCACGCTTGCTGTGCCTGCATCCAATGTCACCATGATCCAGAAAGCTGCGGAAAGTGCCGCCGATGTGGTCTTTCTGGACCTCGAAGACGCTGTCGCCCCACCCGAGAAGGCGCAGGCACGCAAGAACGCCATCGCCGCGCTGAATGACATTGACTGGGAAGCCAGGGGCAAGACCGTCAGCGTGCGTATAAACGGGCTGGATACGCAATACATGTACCGCGATGTGGTCGATGTGATGGAACAGGCGGGCGACCGCGTTCATATGCTGCTGATCCCGAAACTGGGCGTCGTGTCAGACCTTTATATGGTTGATGCACTGGTCAACCAGATTGAACAGGCCTGCGGGCTGACCCGCCGCGTAGGGCTGGAAGCGTTGATCGAAACAGCTTTGGGTATGGCCAATGTCGAAGAGATTGCGCGCCACGCGGCGACCTCCGACTCGCGGCTGGAGGCGTTGCATTTCGGGGTCGCCGATTACGCGGCCAGCATGCGGGCGCGCACGGTCAATATCGGCGGGCTGAACCCGGCCTATCCGGGCGACCAGTGGCATGCCTCGCTGTCGCGCATGATCATTTCCTGCCGCGCTTACGGTCTGCGTGCGCTTGATGGACCGTTTGGTGATTTTGCCGATCCTGATGGCTACATTGCCGCTGCTGAACGCGCCGCCGCATTGGGCTTTGAGGGCAAATGGGCCATCCATCCCAGTCAGATCGAGATGGCGAATACCGTCTTCAGCCCGCCCGAGGCTGAAATCACCCGCGCGCGGCGCATCATCGAAGAACTGCGCAAGGCCGAGGCCGAGGGCAAGGGCGCAGCCGCACTGGATGGCAAGATGATCGACGCGGCATCCGAGAAGATGGCAATGAATGTGCTGTCGCTGGCCGATGCGATTGCGGCACGCGGCAGTGCCGCAAAAGCTGCCGAATAAGGAGAGACTGCCATGGATATTCACGAACACCAGGCCAAGGACGTTCTGGGTCGCATCGGGATGCCTGTCCCGCGCGGGGGCATTGCTTTCGCGCCCGAGCAGGCCATGCATGAAGCGCGCAAGCTGGGCTTTCCTGTTGTGGTCAAGGCGCAGGTCCATGCGGGGGGGCGCGGCGCGGCAGGCGGCGTGAAGCTGTGCAAATCCGAAGCCGAGGTCAGCGCCTTCGCCCTGTCGCTTCTGGGCCGCAACCTTGTGACCAAGCAGACTGATGCGAACGGCAAGCCGGTTCATCGTCTGCTGGTCGAGGAAGCCACTGATATCGCAAAGGAAATTTACCTTGGGCTGGTGCTGGATCGCAAATCCGAGCGTATCATGATCGTCGCCTCGCGCGAGGGCGGGATGGAGATCGAGGATCTGGCCGAGGAACAGCCTGACGCGCTGATCCGTATGGTGATTGATCCGGCGATGGGGCTTTTGCCCTTCCAGTCGCGTGAACTGGCGTTCAAGCTGGGCTTCACGGGCAAGCAGGTCGGGCAATTCGCCACGGTGCTGCGCGCCTGCTACCGCGCTTTCCGCGATCTTGATGCGACGATGGTGGAAATCAACCCGCTGGTCATTACCACGGCGGATGATTTGATTGCGCTTGACGCGAAGATGAGCTTTGACACCAACGCGCTGTTCCGCCGCCCCGAGGTCGCGGCTTTGCGCGATCCCGGACAGGAAGACCCGCGCGAGGATGCCGCCGCCGAGCACGGCCTGAATTACGTCGGTCTGGAAGGCGATATAGGCTGCATTATCAACGGCGCGGGTTTGGCGATGGCGACAATGGATATGATCCAGCTTGCTGGCGGTCAACCTGCGAATTTCCTTGATATCGGGGGCGGTGCATCACCTGAGCGTGTTGTCGCAGCCTTCCGCACGGTGCTGTCGGACCCGAATGTGTCAGTGATCCTTGTTAATATCTTTGCGGGCATCAACCGCTGTGACTGGGTCGCCGCTGGCGTGGTGCAGGCCTATCGCGAATTGAACCTTAGCCTGCCTGTCGTGGTGCGTCTGGCGGGCACCAATGTCGAGGAGGGCCGCCGCATCATCAACGACTCCGGCCTGCCGCTGATTTCCGCCGAGACGCTGGCCGAGGCCGCAGCCACCGCTGTCAACGCCCGCCCTGCCATGGCCGCCTGAAGGAGCACTTATATGTCCATTCTCATTCGTGAAGACACCCGCATCATCGTTCAGGGCATGTCAGGCCGTATCGGCAAATTCCACGCCGAAGACATGATCAAGCACGGCACCAATGTCGTGGGCGGCGTGACCCCCGGTCGCGGCGGCGAAACCGTATTGGGACGGCCGATCTTCAACACTGTGGCCGAAGCGGTCGAGGCCGTGGGCGCGCAGGCCAGCCTTGTCTTCGTGCCGCCACCCGGTGCCGCCGATGCGATCATGGAAGCCGCTGAGGCCGGACTGGAATTTGCCGTCTGCGTGACCGACGGCATCCCGTCGCAGGACATGATGAAGGTCAAGCGCTTCCTGCGCCGCTTCCCCGCATCGCGCAAGATGCGGTTTATCGGGCCGAATTGCGCGGGCGTCATCTCGCCCGGCAAGGGGTTCATGGGCATCATGCCGCCCGCGATTTATCTGCCCGGTCGCGTGGGCATCGTGGGCCGCTCTGGCACGCTGGGCTATGAAGCGGCCAGCCAGATGAAGGCACTTGGGATTGGCGTGTCCACCTCCGTCGGTATTGGCGGCGACCCGATCAACGGCTCCAGCTTCCGCGATATTCTGGAACTGTTCGAGAATGACCCGGAAACCGATGCAGTGATGATGATTGGCGAGATTGGTGGCCCACAGGAAGCCGAAGCCGCAGCCTATGCGCGCGACCACATGACCAAGCCGGTCGTGGCCTATATCGCAGGTCTGTCGGCACCGAAGGGGCGCAAGATGGGCCATGCGGGCGCGATAATCTCGGCCTTTGGCGAGAGCGCGCAGGAAAAGGTGGAAATCCTGTCTGCTGCCGGGATCACGGTCGCGCCGACACCTTCTGCAATGGGCGAAACCATCGCCAAAGTGCTGGGCGTGAGGCAGGCTGCATGAGCAAAACCGAAAGCGGCCTGACGGGCGAAGCGGCCACGTCTGAGCAGGCTTCAGCCTGGATCGGGCGGGTGGAAACCCGCACAGGCGCGGTCAGCCCCGAATTCGCAGGAATGGTCATGGGCGCGCTGGGGCATCCGGCGGCACCCCAACCGCCAATTCACACTGGCGCGCCCTTGCCGGTGCTCTGGCATTGGGTGGCATTCCCCGAATTCGTGCCAATTTCGGACATAGCCACAGACGGGCACCCCAAACTTGGTGGCTTCCTTCCGCCCTTGTCGTTCAACCGGCGCATGTGGGCGGGGGGCAAGCTGTCGTTCAAGGGCCGTTTCGCAATTGGTGAGGCGATCACCAAGCGCTCGGAAATCCTCAGCGTCGATTTCAAGACCGGCAGCACCGGCGACATGGCCTTCGTGCGCGTGGGCCATGACTTGCGCGGCGAGGGTGGCGCGCAGATCCGCGAGGAACAGGATATCGTCTATCTGCCCATCCCTGACCAGTTCCGCGCGCCGCGTGCCATTCCGGCCCTCGATGCGCCGATCTTCTCGGAAACGGTCGAGGTCGGCCCCGTGCGGCTGTTCCGATATTCGGCAGCGACCTATAACGCGCATCGTATCCATTACGACCGCGATTATGCGACCGGTGCAGAACGCTACCCCGGTCTGGTGGTGCATGGCCCGATGCAGGCGACGCTGCTGATGGAAGCCGCGATGCGCCACACCGGGGCCACGCCCACGCGCTTCAGCTTCCGCGGTGTGCACCCGATGTTTGACGGCACGCTCTCGCTTCAGGCCGAACAGGACGGGCCGGGTGTCTTGAAACTCTGCACTGTGGCCGAAGCAGGCCATCAAGGGCTGCAAGCCCGCTTTGAATGGGAGGCATGAGGCAATGGGAATTCTGAAAGGTATGCGCGTGGTCGAGGGGTCTGCCTTTGTCGCGATCCCGCTTGCAGGCATGACGCTGGCGCAGATGGGTGCGGAAGTGATCCGCTTTGACCGGATTGAGGGCGGACTTGATGCCAATCGTTGGCCGGTGACCGAGGACGGGCAAAGCCTGTTCTGGGCGGGGTTAAACAAGGGCAAGAAATCCGTCGCGGTCGATATGAAATCCCCCAAGGGGCGCGAATTGATCACCCGCATCATCACCGCTCCGGGAGAGGATTCGGGGCTGTTCCTGACCAATCTGCGCGTGCGCGGCTGGATGGACCACGAGACGCTGTCAAAGCACCGCGCCGATCTGGTGATGGTGGCACTTCTGGGCGACCGGCATGGACGCGCGGCGGTGGATTACTCGGTTAACCCCTCGCTTGGTTTCCCCACGGCGACAGGGCCAGAAGGCTCAACCGATCCTGTCGCCCATGTCCTGCCCGCATGGGACTGTATCGCGGGCAATATGGCGGTGACGGCCCTTCTGGCCGCAGAGCGCCATCGGCTGCGCACAGGGCAGGGGCAGGAAGTGCTGTTCTCGCTCAAGGATGCAGCGGCGGCGATGTTGGGCAATCTGGGCATTATCGGCGAAGTTGCCATCAACGGCACCGACCGGCCCAAATACGGCAACGCCCTTTATGGCGGCTATGGGCAGGATTTTATCTGCGCGGATGGCAAGCGCGTCATGGTCATCGGGCTGACCGACCGGCAATGGCGCGGGCTGTTGAAAGCCACAGGCACGGTCGAAGCGATGGCCGCGCTAGAGGTGCGCCTGGGCGAAAGCCTGAGCCGTGAGGGCGCGCGGTTTCGCCACCGTGCGGCGATCACGGAGGTGCTCGTGCCCTTCTTCGCTGCCCATAAGGTCGAGGATTTCGCCAAGACTTTCGACACGGGCGGGGTCACATGGTCGCAATTTCGCAGCTTCGCGCAAGCCGTGCACGAAGACCCGGACCTGTCCACCGACAATCCGATATTCCACATGCTGGAACAGCCGGGTATAGGCAGCTACCCGACCCCCGCCTCACCGCTGGATTTCTCTGGCGCTGCCCGACAGGCCCCTAGCCCGGCTCCGGCACTGGGCGCGCATACGGAAGAAATCCTTGCTGATGTGGCAGGTCTGCAAAGTGGCGAAATCGGCGCGCTCTTTGACGAGGGCGTTGTCACGGGCCCCCGGCGGCATCCTGCTTGGGTGAAAGCAGCAGAATAGAGGCTGTGGGCGAGGGTTTGAGTTATCCGGCTATTATCTTGTCAGGGAAAGCTGGCAGCCAAACGGATGACCTGTCCGAGCGTGGTGTCGCCCTGCTGCGGCATGGTCACACTGCGCGAGTGCAGTTTGGGTCATTGCAGGATTTCAATTCTGAAAAGCTGCCAGATACTGCGCGACAACATCGCATCCGTCGTGAATATGTCACTGTCATCGAATGGGAAGATCAGCCAGAAAGGGCCTTTGTCCCGAATTGACATAAGCATGCCATTTCTTTCATAGGCAACGATCGGAATGCTGTCGGTCAGCAGATCTGATGGCATTGTTACGACATAATCATTTATGGCCGTCAGGCGCAGTTCGAACACGCCAACCATGTCGGGCAGCAATGCTGCAAGCGGCACACCCCGAAATTCCTGCATGCCATCAGTCCACGGGGTTGTCGTGTTCACGATAACTTCGGGCATCGACTGCAATTCGGTCAGATCATATGTCACAAACGCAGTCGCGGATGGTCCCGTCACGGTCAGTTTCTCGAACTCGGAAACGGCAGGCAGGAAGAAGACTGCCAACACGAAAAGGCTAACTGATCGAAGCCCCCGCAGCATGTGTTCTTTCAACATCCAAGGACCCCACATCCTATAGCATTCCTTCAGCTTACCTCGGCGAAAACATCGCCGGAGCATGCGTTTTCGCTTGTCTATGCGACAAAAGTTAATAATTTGTTATTTTCCTAAAATTTTAAATATTCCATGTTAACCAAACCTCAATAAACTTATTGAAGCTACGGCTTTCAAGGGTGGTGTAACTTGATGTCTGGAAATTTGTTTGGGGTCTGGGGTGAGATGCGTTTCACTGGGGGGCATGCCCCCCAGTGAAACGCGGCGCCATCG
>SLAT01000351.1 GCA_007126715.1 Roseinatronobacter sp. | reverse complement strand
GAGGCCCCGTTTCGGCGGCTCGGGCAATGTGTCGGGTGGAGTTGCGGCGGCTACCTCCGCTTGGTTGATCTTGTTCTGTGCAAGCCATGCCAGCCCGATCAGAACGCCAGCCCCGGTCACGAAGGGAATGAAAGGAAGGCCGGGAATGAAAGCAAACATGGCCATCAGGAAGCCGACTGTGGCAATCGCAGAAGGGTAGCGGCCAAGTTGTTCGAATAGCTGGGTATCGGTTGCCCCATTCGCCCCGCCACGCGCAAGCAACAAAGCGGCAGCGATTGAAATGATTACCGCAGGTATCTGGCTGACAAGTCCATCCCCGACTGTCAGGATCGCGTATGTCTCGAAAGCGGCAGAAATGCTCATGCCATGCATCATGGTGCCATTGATGAGCCCCATGACAATATTAAGAAGGGTGATCAGCAACCCTGCAATCGCGTCGCCTTTTACGAATTTCGAAGCGCCATCCAGCGAGCCGTAGAAATTCGTCTCGGCCTGTTCTGTCTCGCGCCTGCGCCGGGCCTCGGTATGGTCGATGGCACCAGCCGACATATCGCTGTCGATGGCCAACTGTTTGCCGGGCATCCCGTCCAGTGCAAAGCGCGCGCCGACTTCGGCCATTCGCCCCGCGCCCTTGGTGATGACAATGAAATTGACGATCAGCAACACCAGAAAAATAACCACGCCCAGAAAGACAGAGCCGCTCATCACGAAGCTGGCAAAGCCCTGAATCACGCCACCTGCCGCATGTGTGCCGGTATGCCCTTCGCCGATGATAAGTTTGGTCGAGGAAACATTGAGCGACAGCCGCAGCATGAGCGAGGCAAGCAAGACTGTCGGGAAAATCGAGAAATCCAGCGGGCGCTGGATGAAAAGCGTGACCGTGAACATCAGGATCGCAAGCGCGAAAGAGGTGGCGAGCCCAAGGTCCAGTACCCATGCAGGAATGGGTAGAATCATCATTGCGATAACGGCCATCAGCGCGAGGGCCAGCAGAATCGTAGGTTTGAAAACAGCTTCGACGCTAAGCATGGTTATGGCTGACCTTGTGAAAGGTCGATCAGCCGGACGCCGCGATCCATCCCGTTGGTCTGGACAAGAGATCCCAGTTTCGCGCCACCCGCGGGTGTCAGCAAAGAATACTGATTTGACCGCGTTCTGGTGGGCTGGGGATGATCCTGCCTGCCCAGACCTGTCTGAGCGCGCATTTCTCGGAATCGCGCGATATAGCGCTGGGCAAGGTGCGGTGTCGCGGAATGATAAGCACCTGCTGCAAGATCCCATGCGCCAAGTCTGGTCTTGTGTGCAGCAAGCAGGCGCGCGGCGTAATCTGCGTTCTTTATGGGGTCCATCATGGCATCGATCGACGCAAACTTTTCTCCATGCCAACGGTAATTGATCTGAAAACACCCCAGATCGACATTCCGATGCCCCGCATTCAGGCGGCTTTTGGCATAAGCCGTGGCTTCGGCGCGGCTTTCAAACCAATGTCCGCGACCGGCGGAATGAATGGCCCAGGGCCACGGTTCCAACTGTCCGGCGCGCGCGCGACCTGTTTCGACCAGCGCCACAGCGCGCAGGACATCCAGCGGCACGCCGTGGCGGGTTGCTGCCTGTTGCGCGGCATTCTCGCAAAGTGCTGCGGGTTGGGAGGCCGTTGCAGAGGTGAACCAGAGCAGATTGTTGGCGAGGATCAATACCAACGCGGCAAACCATACCCGCTGAACCAAATTTCGGTCTGTGTGGTCGAAAAATCCGGCCATGCCTGCTCCTGCAATCCGACAGCGCGTGAGCGCGCATGTCCGAGGGAGTAAGCGTGATTTTGGTTTATATTCGGTAACCGGACCGTTGGTTCAAGTCAGGTTACCTTGGCGCGGTGATGAAATTCGGGCCAGTTCCAGCTGCCATCAGCCATGATGGCGCAAAGCCTGTCTGCCGCCAGCGCAACATCTTGCAGCGACAGATATAACGGAGTGAAGCCGAAGCGCAGAATATCGGGCGCGCGAAAATCACCTATGACACCTTCGGCGATAAGGGCCTGAATGATCGCATAGCCGTGTTCGTGGCGGAAACTGACCTGAGAGCCGCGCTGCGCCTCTTCTCGCGGTGACGCCAGCATGAGGTCAGGGCATTTCGCCTCTACACGGGTGATAAAGGTATTCTGCAACTCTAGTGATCGCGCGCGCAGATCGGCCATATCAACCCCCTCCCAGACATCGAGCGCGGCATCGAGTGCGGCCAGTTGCAGGATTGAGGGGGTGCCAACACGCATGCGGTCTATACCGCTTCCGGGGCGGTAATCGAGGTCGAAGGCAAAGGGAGCTTCATGACCCAGCCACCCCGACAGGGCGGGGCGCACCTTGTCTGCAAGACGTGGCGCTACATAAATGAAAGCGGGGCCGCCGGGGCCTGAGTTGAGGTATTTATAACTGCACCCGACCGCGAAATCCGTGTCCGCTCCATGTAAGTCCACCGGAATCGCGCCTGCGGAATGCGCGAGATCCCAGACAACAAGTGCGCCCGCCTCATGCGCGCGTTTGATCAGTCTGGGCATGTCGTGTTTGCGGCCGGTGCGGTAATCGACCTCAGTGATCATCAGCACTGCAACGCTCTCGTCAATCGAGTTCTCGACGTCTGCGGGGGCAACTGTCTTGAGCTGGTAATCTGGCCCCAGAGTGCGGCACAACCCGTCCGCCATGTACAGGTCAGATGGGAAATTACCGGTATCAGACAGGATCACACGTCGATCCAAGCGCAGTTCAAGTGCAGAGGCCAGTGCCTGATAGACCTTGATCGAAAGCGTGTCACCCATCACGACACTGCCTGCGGGTGCGCCGATCAATCTGCCGACCCGGTCACCCACCCGTGCGGGCAGGTCCATCCAGCCTGCTTTGTTCCAGCCGGTGATCAACATCTGGCCCCATTCGTCACGAATGGTCTGTTCAACCCGTTTTGGGACAGCATGGGGCAGGGGGCCAAGTGAATTGCCATCCAGATAGATAACCCCCTCAGGCAGGTCGAACATGGCGCGGGTTGCGGTGAAATCGGTCATGGTATCTGCCCCCTTGGCTTGCAATAGTATCGGTGCCGCTTTCGTATGCCAAGGTCAAGGCACGGCAAGGGGCTTGAAATAAAAATGCAGATAATCGAATATGAATTTATTTGGAGGAGATACCCATGCGCGCCATTCTTGCCTATTGCCTGTCCGCTTGTCTGATCTTTGCCTCCTCGGCCAATGCCGATACGCTATCAGACGAGCTTGGTGCCTATCTGGATTTTGCAAGTTATACAGAAGGGGTGATCATGGTCGAACAACTCACCCCCGATATCTTGCCTGATGTGACCTTTGTCGACGCGCGCAATGCTGCCGAATATGCCGAAGACGGGTTAGAAGGCGCGATGAATATCGAATGGCGCGAGATTGTGGAACGCCTGGACGAATTGCCAGCCAGTGGCATGGTGGTCGTGTATTGCAACACGGCAGTGCTCTCCACGCAGGCGGTGCTGATGGCGCGGCTATTGGGGCGTTCGAATGTGCTGGTCCTGCAAGGGGGGCTGTCGGCGTGGAATGCAGCAAGGCCTTGATCGCGGCAGGGCCTAGACATGTTACGTTATCTTGATTACCCGCCGATCTGGTTAATGGGTGCGCTGGGCCTTGTCTGGCTGGAGACGGTGTTTGCGTCACAACTGGCCGGATACGCGTTGGTTCAGGATTTTGGAACATTGATGGCCGTTACGGGCGCGGTGCTTTTTGCTATGGCGGGTTGGTCATTCCTGCGCGCCCGCTCTACGATTATCCCGCATCAGACCCCACAGCACCTGATCACCACGGGTATTTTTCGACTGACGCGCAATCCGATCTATCTGGCGGATGTGCTGATCCTTGTCGGGCTATCCCTGCGTTGGGGTGCGATTGGGGGGCTGATATTGGCACCGATCCTGATGCGCGTGCTGTTTGTGCGCTTCATCCAGCCCGAGGAGGCGCGAATACAGCGCCAGTTCGGCACGGCGGCGCAGGAGTATTTCGCGCAGACCCGGCGCTGGTTGTAAGGCGGTGCTTCGTGGTGGTGCCGTGTCGTTTGGTCGCGTGCGACAGGGGCAACACCATGCGGGTGTTACTTATTATTGCCTGCTTGTGAAAGAATGTTGCGCAGGTTATGGAAGCGCGGTGCCATCGTGCCATGTTTGCACGTGCAGAACATGGTAAACCTGAAGGAAAGGGGGACGACACGTGAAAGTCGGGGCGTTAAAGGAAATCAAGCCGGGCGAGGCGCGGGTTGCGCTGACGCCGGATAGTGCGCTGCAAATCCAGAAGCTGGGTCATGAGTGTTTTGTCCAGTCGGGCGCAGGCGCTGCGGCGGGCTTCAGCGATGAGCTGTATGAAAAGGCCGGTGTAACTGTCGTCAAGGATGCCAGTGCGCTTTGTCAGGCGGCTGATGTTGTCATCAAGGTTCGCGAACCCGAGCTGGAAGAAATCAAGCTGCTGCGCACAGGGCAGACGCTGATCTCGTTCTTCTGGCCTGCACAGAATGAAGCGATGCTGGAGGCAGCTAAGGCGCAAGGTGCGACTGTTGTTGCGATGGACATGGTTCCACGCATTTCGCGCGCCCAGAAAATGGATGCGCTGTCCTCTATGGCAAATATCGCCGGTTACCGCGCTGTGATCGAGGCAGGCAACAACTTTGGCCGCTTCTTCACCGGTCAGGTCACGGCGGCGGGCAAGATCCCGCCAGCGCGTGTGCTGATTGTGGGCGCAGGTGTGGCCGGTCTGGCTGCCATCGGTACCTCGACCAGCCTCGGCGCGATCACGATGGCCTTTGACGTCCGTCCCGAAGTGGCCGAACAGATCGAATCGATGGGCGCTGAATTCGTCTTTCTGGAATTCGAGGATAGTGCGACGGATGGGGCAGAAACAGGCGGCTATGCAGCCCCGTCCAGCCCGGAGTTTCGCGAGAAGCAGCTAGAGAAATTCCGTGAATTGGCGCCAGATGTCGATATCGTCATCACGACAGCGCTGATCCCCGGACGCCCTGCGCCCAAACTCTGGACCGAAGATATGGTCCAGATGATGAAGCCCGGATCGGTCATTGTGGACCTTGCGGCTGAAAAGGGTGGCAACTGCGATCTGACGGTTGCAGATGAAAGACTGGTCACCGAAAATGGTGTGGTCATCGTCGGTTACACAGATTTCCCGTCGCGTATGGCCGCGCAATCCTCGACGCTCTATTCCACGAATATCCGCCACATGCTGCATGACCTGACGCCCGACAAAGACGGGGTCATCAACCATAATATGGAAGATGATGTCATCCGTGGCGCGACAGTGACGCATGAAGGGGCCATTACCTTTCCGCCGCCACCGCCCAAGGTAAAGGCGATTGCAGCCAAGCCCAAGGAAAAGGTCAAGGAACTGACCGCCGAGGAAAAGCGCGCCAATGAAATCGCAGCCTTCAAGGCGCAGACGACGACACAGGTCGCGCTATTGGCAGGCGGTGCTGCGTTTGTGCTGGCCGTCGGGCTGGTTGCGCCTGAATCCTTCATGCGCAATTTCATCATTTTCGTGCTGGCGGTCTTTGTCGGCTTCCAGGTGATCTGGAAAGTATCGCATTCGCTGCACACCCCTCTGATGGCCGTGACCAATGCGATTTCGTCAATCATCATCGTGGGCGCATTGTTGCAGATCGGTTCCAGTTCGGTTCTGATCACGCTTCTGGCGGCGCTCGCCCTGCTGATGGCGGCGGTGAATATCTTTGGTGGCTTCATGGTGACACGGCGCATGCTCGCCATGTTCCAAAAGTCCTGACGGCAGGAGGAATAAGAGATGGATTTCGGATTTACAGTTGCGGCCTATGCGGTTGCGACAGTTCTCTTTGTCCTGTCGCTTGGCGGTCTGTCAGGGCAGGAAAGCGCGAAACGCG
>SLAT01000148.1 GCA_007126715.1 Roseinatronobacter sp. | reverse complement strand
GGCGCGGCGGGTAAAGGGGTCGATACGCCCCATAATGCCGAAATCCAGTGCGATAATCTCGCCCGAGGCGCTGACCTTCAGATTGCCCTGATGCATGTCGCCATGAAAGAACCCATCCCGCAGCGCATGGCGTAAAAATAGCGTCAGCACCCGAACACCAAGTTCGTTGCGGTCAATTCCAGCAGCATCCAGCGCTGCGTTATCGCCCATCGCCATGCCTTCAGCCCAGCTAAGCGTCATGACGCGGCGCGAAGACAGGTTCCAGATCGGGCGCGGGACACTGAAGCCTGCGTCAATCTCGGTGTTTGCGGCGAATTCCGCCGCCGACGCCGCTTCCAGCCGCAGGTCCAGTTCGCCTTCGACCACGCTTTCGAAATGCCGGATCACATCCAGCGGGCGCAAGCGCCGGGTCGAAGGCAGCAGCCACTCAATGACGCTGGCTGCAAAATAAAAGGCGTCCACATCGGTCCGAAAGGCGCGCTCGACATTTGGTCGCAACACTTTGACCGCCACGCGAACCCCGGTGTCAGCCCTGATTGCCGAATGCACCTGTGCAATAGAAGCGGCCGCCACCGGCTCTGACACCTCTGAGAAAATTTCATCAACCGGCGCTTCAAGTTCTTGCGCGATCATCTCCATCGCTTCGGCGCGCGAGAAGGGTGGCAGCTTGTCTTGCAGATAGCGCAGCTGATCAGCCAGTTCCTGCCCCGCAACATCGGGGCGCGTTGCAAGTGTCTGGCCGAATTTAATATAGGCTGGACCAAGCGCTGTCAGGGCGCGTGTCAACGGGGGCTGGCCGGGGTCGCCCTTCAACCCCAGAAGTTTGAAGGGCCAGCCCAGCACGCGCGCGGCAAACCGAAGCCGGGGAGGCGCATTCATCGCTTCAAGCACCACATGCATCGCACCAGTCCGCTCGAAGGTGGCACCAGTGCGGATCAGCCGCCACAAGTTAAACGGTCCGCGCATGATCAGATTTTCCAGCCAGAGTGCAGCGCCGCGATACCCATGGACAGGTTGCGGTATTTCACCTGCCCAAACCCTGCCTGTCGAATCATTTCTGCAAACCGATCCTGATCGGGGAAACGGCGAATAGATTCGACCAGATACTGATAGCTGTCACGGTCATTTGCCACGATCTGGCCCATGACCGGGATCACATTGAACGAATACAGATCATACAGTTTTTGTAGCCCATCGACCGGAAGCTGGCTGAACTCCAGCACCATCAACCGCCCACCGGGGCGCAGCACGCGATACGCTTCAGACAGGGCATCCTCGATCCGCGTCACATTTCGGATACCAAAGCTGATTGTATAGACATCAAAACTGTTATCTGCGAACGGCAGCGCCATCGCATCACCAACAAGCCAATCCAGCGCATGGGCCATATTCTCGGCCTCGGCGCGCTTTTGCCCCTCGATCAACATCGATTCGGTCAGGTCCAGCACAGTGGCATGCGCCCCCGCGCCTGCCCGCTTTAGAAACCGGAACGAGACATCACCCGTGCCGCCTGCAACATCAAGCAGGCGCTGACCGGGGCGCGGGGCCAGCCAATCCATCATCGCGTCTTTCCAGACACGGTGAATACCCATCGACATCAGATCATTCATCACATCATATCTAGATGCCACGCGGGTGAATACGCCCTGCACAAGCCCAGACTTCTGATCTTCGTTAACTGTCTGATAGCCGAAATGTGTTGTCTTGTCGTTCCCGCTCATGCCTGCCAAGCTCCGCATGTCTTTCACCCGCTTTGGGGCTGTCTGCTTCCTCTTATAAGGTTATAGGGGGGCGATACAATGCGACCCCGTGACAAGGCGGATCAGAACCATGCCTGAATTGCCCGAAGTTGAAACCGTGCGTCGCGGCCTGTTGCCCGCGATGGAAGGACAGCGCATCCTGCAAGCCGAGTTGCGCCGCGAGGGGTTGCGATGGCCCTTTCCGACCGACATGGCAAAGCGACTGACCGGCGCGGGCATCATGCATTTGCGCCGTCGCTCAAAATATATCCTCGCAGATCTGGATACGGGCGAGAGCCTGATCATTCACCTTGGAATGTCGGGCCGCATGGTCATCTCGGGGTTGAAGGCAACACATGTGCCCGGACAGTTTCATTTCATCCACCCCGCTGTCGAAAAACACGATCATGTCCTGTTTCACATGGCAAACGGTGCGCGGGTTACTTTCAACGACCCGCGCCGCTTTGGGGCCATGGACCTTTGCGCTACCAGAAATCTTGGCGCGCATCCGTTATTGGCAAATATCGGCCCTGAACCGCTGAGCAACGAATTTCATTCAGATTATCTGGCCGACCGCCTCAAAGGACGAAAGACACCGATCAAGGCTGCCTTGCTGGATCAGCGAATCGTGGCCGGGCTGGGCAATATCTATGTCTGCGAGGCGCTGTTTCGTGCCGGGATCAGCCCGCTTCGTGCGGCGGGGCGGATTGGGGCGGGGCGAATCGAACGCCTGACCGACACAATTCGCGCCACGCTGCGCGACGCGATCGAGGCGGGCGGGTCAAGCCTGCGCGATTACCGTCAAGCCGATGGAGAACTTGGATATTTTCAGCATAGCTTTCAGGTTTATGGGCGCGAGGGTGCGCCATGTGTGACAGATGGCTGCCCACAAATCGTGCGCCGCGCTGTTCAATCAGGCCGCTCCAGCTTCTACTGCGCGACATGCCAGAGATGACTTGAACCCAGTGAACAAGCTGTTATGCCAATGAGCCTGAACCTAACAACCAAGGTGCCAAACCATGGCCTATGAAACGCTGATCGTCGATATTGACAATCATATCGCACTGATCCGGCTAAATCGCCCCGATGCAATGAACGCGCTAAACAGCACCATGCTGGGTGAATTGGCCGATGCGCTAAGCGCGGCTGACAAGAACGACAAGGTGCGCTGCATCGTCATCACTGGCTCTGACAAGGCGTTTGCTGCTGGTGCTGACATCAAGGAAATGGCGGAAAAAGGCTTTGTCGACATGTTCGATGCCGATTTCTTCGCCCCGGAAACCGAAGCGCTGCTGCGCGTCCGCAAGCCGATCATCGCGGCGGTTGCAGGATATGCACTGGGCGGGGGCTGCGAGTTGGCCATGATGTGTGATTTCATCATCGCTGCTGATACTGCAAAATTTGGTCAGCCCGAGATAAACCTTGGTGTGGTCGCCGGTATTGGCGGCACCCAACGCCTGACACGGTTTGTGGGCAAATCCAAGGCGATGGACATGCATCTGACAGGCCGCTTCATGGATGCTGAAGAGGCAGAGCGCTCTGGCCTTGTCAGCCGTGTGGTCCCTGCAAGCAAGCTGATGGATGAAACCATGAACGCCGCAGCCAAGATCGCAGAGAAATCTCAGGTCACGGTCAAGGTCGTCAAGGAAGCCGTCAATCGCAGCTACGAGACAACCTTGCGCGAGGGGCTTTTGTTTGAACGGCGTGTTTTCCACATGCTTTTCAGCACTACTGACCAGAAAGAGGGCATGTCTGCGTTCCTTGAAAAACGCCAGCCGCAATTCCGCGACCAGTAATCAATTCACCTATTCCCTTTTTCGACTCACTGTCGTATATGCGCCCCACATGCGCGTGGGCCCGCTTAAGGCACGAGTCGAAACTGGTCAGTCAGACCAGCGAGGGTCCGTTGTGCAACAAAATTGAAACGGACACGAAAGACATAAGCCCATGGCCAATACACCACAGTCAAAAAAGCGCGCGCGCCAACTGGAACGTCGCACCGAAATCAACAAGGCACGCCGCTCGCGCCTGCGCACTTTCCTGCGCAAGGTTGAAGAAGCAATCGCTTCCGGCGATCAGGCGAAAGCGACCGAAGCGTTGCGCGCGGCGCAGCCGGAACTTGATCGCGGCGTCACCAAGGGCGTTTTGCACAAGAACACTGTAGCGCGGAAAATGTCGCGCCTGTCGTCGCGCATCAAGGCCCTCGCGGCATAACGCGCAATCGACATTCAGTCAGAAGAACAGGCACCTTTCGGGGTGCCTTTTTCTTTCCCGCTACAGGGGGACCGTTTCGCAACACGGTGCGATTCTTTGCTCCGGTTTTCCAAGTCAAGCAGCAAGTTCTGTTGCCGCTGTGATAGCCGGTTGCTAATGTTCAACACGACTCGGTTCGGGGTGCGGCTGCGTAGAAACGCGCAAGGCGGCAGCGTTGAATTAGGGCTTAGATATAGAAAAGAGTGCGCTCATATGGGCAGGCCTTTGCCAGCCCTGGGTTCCAATCGTCGTATTGGAATTTCAGTGCCGTTTTTTGTGTGATGTGAGTGAGCTGGACTTCTGTTGTGTGTAGATGGTGCAAAGCGTTCAGGCATTTGGGGATGCGTGGCGCTGTGATCACTTTGAAATGATGCGACAAAAGGCGCAAGAACAATAAAGGCTGGGGATGCGATGGTTGCGGAACAATGGACCGGAATTTCTGAAGAGCTGCGTTACGAAATCGGGGAGAGCAACCACAAGAACTGGATCGCACCGCTTGAATGCCTTGGGATAAGAGATGGTGTGGTTCGGTTTCGGGCACCCTCGCGCTTTGTCGGCGATTGGGTGAAGCGTACATATCACGATCAGATTTTCTCGCGGTTGCAAACGATAGGGACTGACGTAACCCGGATGGAATTCATTGTCGGGGAACCGGCACAACGCGCCGCCACGACGACGGCCACGGCCACAGCTAACAAAATTTCCTCGGGGGATGAGTTGCAAGGCGCACCTCTGGACGGGAAATACAACTTCGACAATTTCGTGGTTGGCAAACCCAATGAACTGGCACATGCCGCTGCACGCCGCGTGGCAGAGGGTGGGCCGGTCACTTTCAACCCGCTATTTCTGTATGGTGGCGTCGGCTTGGGCAAGACCCACCTCATGCATGCCATCGCTTGGGAATTGAAGGCCAAGCGCCCCGACCTGCAAGTGCTGTATCTATCCGCCGAACAGTTCATGTATCGCTTTGTTCAAGCCCTGCGCGACAGAGAGATCATGGATTTCAAGAACCTGTTCCGCTCGGTCGATGTGCTGATGGTGGATGACGTGCAGTTCATCGCGGGCAAGGACAGCACACAGGAAGAGTTCTTTCACACTTTCAATGCATTGGTCGATCAGAACAAGCAGATCGTCATTTCCGCCGATCGCGCCCCCGGAGAGATCAAGGATCTGGAGGCGCGGATATCATCGCGTATGCAATGCGGCCTTGTCGTAGACCTGCACCCCACAAACTATGAGTTGCGACTTGGCATTTTGCACCGCAAGGCCGCCCAATTCGCCCAAAGCTATGGCAGCATCAAGATCGATGATGGTGTTTTCGAATTTCTGGCCCATCGAATCACGACCAATGTTCGTGTGCTGGAAGGTGCACTGCAACGCCTGTTCGCCTTCTCCAGTTTGATCGGGCAGGAAGTCAGTCAGGATATGGTGCAGGATTGTCTGTCAGACATGCTGCGCAGTTCGGAACGGCGCGTGACCGTCGAGGAAATCCAGCGCAAGGTGGCGGAGCATTTCAATATTCGCCTGTCCGATATGCTGGGCCCGAAACGCACGCGCACCATTGCACGCCCGCGCCAGATTGCGATGTATCTGTCCAAGGAAATGACTTCGCGCTCTTTGCCGGAAATCGGGCGCCGTTTCGGCGGGCGCGATCACACAACAATCCTGCATGGCGTTCGCAAAGTTATAGAGATGCGCGAGCAGGACAATCAGCTGAATGAAGACATAGAATTACTGCGCCGCCTTCTGGAAAGCTGAACTCTTGCGCACATCAGCGAAAAAACGCTTGTCGTCATATGAAAATTGACTAGGCTCTCGCTCCCCGGCTGGGGGTGTTCTGCCAGCGGTTAAGAAGGGTCTGGGGTATGAAGATCAGTATTGAACGGGCGGTGTTGCTCAAGGCCGTCGCACAGGCGCAATCGGTGGTGGAGCGACGCAACACCATTCCG
>SLAT01000080.1 GCA_007126715.1 Roseinatronobacter sp. | reverse complement strand
CCAGAGGCGGGCGCATCGGGCATCAGGTCTTGCAACCTTTCGTTCGGTACAAGCAAAGAGGTGCGCGCGCGCAGCACCTCTTGCGCGATCTGCCCGTTTAGCTGCACCGATAACAGCTTCAGAATAGCAAGCGAGTCGGCAGGTTGCCACAATGGCATTTCGGCATTGAACATGAAGAATTCAGGCGCGCCGCGCCCGCGCGCGCGGTCATTGCTTTGGCGCAGCCATGCATTCACCCCGTCCGCATAGGATTGCAGCGCGGCCTGTGTCTGGTCGTCCTGCGCTGCGACAGAGCTGCGCGCCAGGCCGTAAAGGTCTAGCCTGCGCATCAACTCATCGGTCCTGAGTGTTCGCCTTCCGAACATCTCGGACAAGCGGCCCTGTGCTGTCCGTCGCAGCATCTGCATTTGCCACAGCCTGTCTTGCGCATGTGCAAAACCCAGCCCAAAAAACACATCGGTTTCATATTCGGCAAAAATATGAGGCACATTGTGGGTGTTGCGCACGATCTCGATCTGTCCCTGCACCCCCGGAAGCGAAAAGGTTTCAGAGTAATCGGGCAGAGAGCGTGAGAGGAAGAAATAGAGTCCAACCCCCACAAGCACTGTCAGCGCAGCCAATGCGCCAAAGATCTTCAACAGCCAGCGGAACAATGTGAACATGAGGTGAAAGGGGCTTTATATTGACGGTGGGTGTGGCCCTGATAGGTATTGCTCCAGCGCCCAAAGCGCAATCACAAGAATTCGAGGGGGATGCAATGAGCAAACTGGCTTTTCTGGGACTTGGGGTCATGGGTGGGCCGATGGCCGCACATCTGGCGAAGGCCGGGCATGAGGTAACTGTTTATAATCGCACCACGTCCAAAGCCGAAGTTTGGGTCGCGGCACATGGTGGCAGCTTTGCCCAGACTCCGCGCGAAGCGGCCGAGGGGGCCGAATTCGTGATGGCCTGTGTCGGAAATGACGATGATTTGCGCAGCGTGTGTCTGGGCGATGACGGCGCGTTTGCGGCTATGGCGGACGGGGCTGTTTTTGTCGATCACACAACCGTTTCGGCACAAGTGACGCGCGAACTATACTCTGTCGCAAAGGCGCAGGGTTTGGCTTATGTCGATGCGCCTGTGTCGGGCGGGCAGGCAGGTGCTGAAAGCGGTGTCCTGTCGATCATGTGCGGCGGTGATGCGGCTGATTTCGACCGTGCCGCGCCAATTATGGACGCTTATGCACGGATCGCGCGGCGCATGGGCGAGAGTGGCGCAGGCCAGATCGCCAAGATGATGAACCAGATATGCATTGCAGGGGCCGTTCAAGGATTGGCCGAGGCCCTGCATTTCGGCGAGAAGGCGGGCATGGACGGGCGCGCCGTGGTCGAGGTCATCTCTCAGGGGGCGGCAGGGTCCTGGCAGATGCAAAATCGTCATGGCACCATGCTTGACGGGGAGTTTAATCATGGCTTTGCCGTCGACTGGATGCGCAAGGATCTTGGGATTTGCCTTGATGCCGCCGATGAAGTCGGCGCGGCGCTTCCTGTAACGGCCCTCGTGGATCAGTTCTACAAAGAGGTGCAGAATATGGGGGGCGGACGCTGGGATACCTCTGCCCTGATCGCGCGACTGCGTAAGTTGGGAGAGGTTTGATGCTCTATGCCCTTGACGGCGTCAGCCCGACACTGCCCTTAAATGACGACTACTGGGTTGCACCGGGCGCACATGTGATCGGGCATGTCTTGATTGGCGAAGGCGTGTCGATCTGGTTCAACTGTACCCTGCGCGGCGATAACGAGCCGTTGGTGATAGGTGAGGGCAGCAATATTCAGGAAAACTGTGTGTTGCACACCGATATGGGCTACCCGCTGACCATTGGCGCGCAATGCACAATCGGACACAAGGCAATGCTGCATGGCTGCACCATTGGCGATGGCTCTCTGATCGGGATGGGGGCGACGGTTTTGAATGGCGCAGTTATTGGCAAGGGCTGTCTGATAGGCGCGGGGGCCTTGGTCACAGAAGGCAAGGTCATCCCCGACGGGTCGCTTGTCATGGGCTCTCCGGGGCGCGTTGTGCGCGAATTGAGCGCAGAGGCACAGGCAAAACTGCTTGCCTCTGCCGCGGGCTACAGGGCCAATATGCAGCGCTTTCGCAAGGGTTTGCGTCCGATGGGCGCCACGGGCGTGTAGTGTTTGTCGCTTGACACTAGATACCCAGCGACAGCTTTGAGGGCTTTGGGGGGCGGTCGCTGTCAGCACTAAGCCGTGCAGCGCAGGGCCGCGGTGCGGCGATCCGCGATAAACTCTATAGCGCTTTATGCTGGCCAAACCCGCAAAAGATCAAAGCTATGCACTGGTGGCAGCCCAATCGCCGTGCCGTGGGGGCGGCCCGGCGATGCGCGGCGGGCTGACGCCCTTGATTCCGCGCAGAACCAGCCAGCGACCGGCGGCTTTGTCCCGAAAGCTGACCTTTGCCACACATGGCGGCACCTTGTGTCAGGTCCGAAACACTAGTCCTCGATGTCGAGGCTGCGTGCGGTAAGCGGTAATGTCACAGTCTTGCGGGCAAATCGCTGTGACCAAAGCTGACCAAGCGCTTCCATCTCTTTATAGAGCAGGGTTTCATGCGCTGCGAGCCATTTGGGAACCGATTCGAAGCTGACAATGCGCGCTTTGCCCTGCTGAATGGTTACAACGGGCCAATCTCCGACCAGTGCATTGTCTATCCCGAACAGGCTTTCGCCCCACCATTGCGCCGGGCCGAAGGCATGGCTGACCCTGCCCATCTGCTTCATGGCCGCCATAACCGAAGGCGTGCCAAGCGCGCCCACCTTCTCAACGGCGGCGTGCCAGATATCGAGGATGGCGGCATATTCCCAGCTTACCGCACTCCAACTGTCGGGAAAGCGGCGCGTGTATTCGCTGAAGAAAAGGCTGGGCTGGTTGAAGAAGAAAGCCTTCTCTGCCAGCGCCGGATCGTCGAAATCCGGGAATTGAAAGACGGTGCCCTCCATATATTCAGGAGATGTGCGCGCGACCAGCCGGTCATACTGGTCCAGTGTGCAGGACAGGATCTGACCGTTGAAGCCCTGAGCATAGGCATATTCGGTCATGGCATGCACCATCGGGGTATAGCTGGTGCACCAGCACAGTATATCCGCGCCAGCATCCAGCATCGGCTGTACGATCGTGGCGACATCGGTGCTGTCGGGGGCATACTTGATTTCCTTGCACACCTGCACCCCTGCCGCAGCAAAGGCAGCGCGATAGGTTGCGAGGGAAGGCAGGCCAAGGGCGTCAGTCTGGCTGCATAACGCAACCTTTCGAAGATCAGGGCGGGTCTTTGTCAGCCATGAAACGCCGGTGACATTATAGACCGGATGCACCTCTGATGGGGCGATCAGATAGCGGCTGTCGGGGGACAGGTCACTTGTCAGCAGGGTGGATGTCAGCACCTTGTGGGTGTTCAGAAAGCTGCGCAGCGGGGTAAAGCTGTCGCCTCCCAGCATCATCAGCAAAGCAACCTTGTCAGACAAGACCAGTTTGCGCGCGCCCTCCAGCGCCTGTTCGGCGTCATAACCGCAATCCTCGGCGATGATCCGCACAGGGTATCGTCGGCCCTGAATAAGCGCCCCGCCTGCGGCATTCAGCCAGTCTTCCCACAGGCGGCAGCCATTCAGCCCCGGTTGCCCCCAGGACATGGCCGGGCCGGACAAGGGCACCAGCATGCCAATCTTTATATCCTGCGTCATGCCCACCCGGTAGGACGGCAACTGGCTGCGCATGGCTATCTGATGTGCAAAACTTGATCCGATCATACCCCGATTTAGCACAGGAAATGCAGGAGGCTATGCAGGAAATAATCATGACGTATGAAATTAATATTCCTATAGTGAAAACCAGTTGACAGATTGGTTCTGTCTGGCGCAGGTTTGGTACAGCCAAAATACATAATTGGTCCCCCGCCTTCCAGCACGGAGTTGAACATGACAGGTAAACGAATAGCGATCATCGGGGCAGGCCCGTCAGGTCTGGCGCAGTTGCGCGCCTTTCAGTCTGCCGCAGCGAAGGGAGAAGAGATTCCCGAAATCGTCTGCTTCGAGAAGCAGGATAACTGGGGCGGGCTTTGGAACTACACGTGGCGCACCGGACTGGATGAGAATGGCGAGCCGGTGCATTGCTCGATGTATCGGTATCTATGGTCGAATGGCCCAAAAGAAGGGTTGGAATTCGCCGATTATTCCTTCGAGGAACATTTCGGCAAGCAGATCGCCTCTTACCCGCCGCGCGCAGTCTTGTTCGATTACATCGAAGGGCGCGTGAAAAAAGCCGGGGTGCGCGACTGGGTACGGTTCAACACTGCTGTGCGCTGGGTCGAATATGACGACGATAGCGGAATGTTCACCGTCACTGTGCATGACCATGCCAAGGATCATGTCTATTCCGAAACCTTCGATCATGTGATCGTGGCCTCTGGCCATTTCTCGGTGCCGAACGTGCCGCATTATCCGGGCTTCGAATCCTTCAATGGCCGTTTGCTCCATGCCCATGATTTCCGCGACGCGCGCGAATTTTCGGGAAAGGATATTCTGGTGATGGGCGCGTCCTATTCGGCAGAGGATATCGGCTCTCAATGTTGGAAATACGGTGCGAAATCAATTACCTCTTGCTACCGTTCTGCGCCTATGGGCTTTCACTGGCCCGAGAATTGGGAAGAAAAACCCGCGCTGGAGCGGGTTGAAGGCAACACCGCCTATTTCATCGACGGAACCTCGAAACATGTCGATGCGATTATTCTATGCACGGGTTACAAGCATTTCTTCAACTTCCTGCCGGATGATTTGCGCCTGAAAACCGCCAACAGGCTTGCCACGGCAGACCTGTATAAGGGGGTGGTCTGGGTGCATAATCCCAAGTTGTTCTATCTGGGGATGCAGGACCAGTGGTTCACCTTCAACATGTTCGACGCGCAAGCCTGGTGGGTGCGTGACGCGATCATGGGCAAGATCGAAATTCCGGCGGATAAGGAAACACTGCTGGAAGATGTACGCGAACGCGAAGCCCGCGAGGAGGCGGACACAAGTTCCAAATACCCGATTATCTATCAGGCGGATTATATCAAGGAACTGGTCGCGGAAACCGACTATCCCTCTTTCGACATTGACGGCGCGTCCGAGGCGTTCTTTGAATGGAAGAAGCACAAGACCAAGGATATCATGGCATTCCGTGACAATAGCTACCGCTCTGTCATCACTGGCAGCATGGCCCCGGCCCATCATACGCCGTGGAAAGATGCGCTTGATGACAGCATGGAGTGCTACTTGCAGAACTGAAGCCAATAAAGACAGCGTCGACACAAGCATTTCGACGCTGTTTTTGCCTGTGTCGCTGGGAACAGATTCCGACTGTCAGACCGAATGCTGCTTTTGATCCGCTGTGGCGTGTACGCTGTCAATTGCCAGCAACAGCGCGGCCAACCCGCGATCTAACGCAGCGCGGTCTGCTGCGGGCATGGCTTGCAGAATATCGCTTGCCTGTGTTTCGACCTGAGGCAGGATTTCCGCGAACAGCGCCTTTCCCTGTGCAGTGCAACTATATAAACGCAGGCGGCGATCACTTGCCGCGATTGCGCGCGAAATCAGACCCTTGTCTTCCAGCCTCTGGGCCGCGCGGCTGACCTGCACCTTGTCAAGCGTTGTGCGCTGTCCCAATTCGAGCGAGGTCATCGCATCCACCCCCGCCAGCAGAAACAACAGCCGCCATTCTTCCCGGCTCAGGCCGTATCGCCGTCCGTAGACTTTCATCAGGCAACGCGAGAATGCCTCAGCCGCGATAGCCAGCCGATAGGGGAAAAACCCGTCTAACTGCACGATATCCTTCATGGCCAAGCCCCTTGCTACGACGCGCACCATCCCCGTCGCGCGCCTGCATTTCACTTGGTCACCATATCCAGAATCATTG
>SLAT01000107.1 GCA_007126715.1 Roseinatronobacter sp. | reverse complement strand
GCTCATGCCTGCTATATCTATATTCGCGGCGAATATATCCGCGAAAAGGAAGTTTTGCAGAACGCGATTGACGAAGCCTATGACGCTGGCCTTGTCGGCCCCAATGCCTGCGGGTCGGGCTGGGATTTTGACATCTACCTGCATCATGGCGCAGGCGCGTATATTTGCGGCGAAGAAACGGCGTTGTTGGAGAGCCTTGAAGGTAAGAAAGGCATGCCGCGCATGAAGCCGCCTTTCCCTGCCGGTGCGGGGCTTTATGGCTGCCCTACAACTGTGAATAATGTGGAATCCATTGCTGTGGTGCCGACGATCCTGCGTCGTGGTGGTGCGTGGTTTGCGGGTTTTGGCCGCCCGAATAACGCGGGCACCAAGCTGTTCGCCATTTCCGGGCATGTGAACCGTCCTTGCGTAGTCGAAGAGGCCATGTCGATCAGTTTTGAAGAGTTGATCGAGAAACATTGCGGTGGCATCCGGGGCGGCTGGGACAATCTGCTGGCGGTTATTCCGGGGGGCAGTTCGGTGCCTTGTGTGCGCGGCGAGAAGATGCGCGATGCTACGATGGATTTCGACTACCTACGCAACGAGCTTGGCTCTGGCCTTGGGACGGCTGCAGTGATTGTCATGGACAAGCAGACCGATATCATCAAGGCGATCTGGCGGCTGTCCAAGTTCTACAAGCATGAAAGCTGCGGCCAGTGCACGCCGTGCCGCGAAGGCACGGGCTGGATGATGCGGGTGATGGACCGCCTGCTGCGCGGCGAGGCCGAGGTTGAGGAAATCGACATGCTGTGGGACGTGACCAAGCAGGTCGAGGGGCATACGATCTGCGCGCTGGGGGATGCGGCGGCTTGGCCCATTCAGGGGCTGATCCGTAATTTCCGCGATGTGATCGAAGATCGGATCGCGACACAAAAAGCCGGGCGCGCGGCGAAAGTAGCAGCAGAATAACCCATGACATATGCGGGCCATCATCTTGCGGAGTTGAATGTCGGGCGCCTTTTGGCCCCGACGGATGACCCGCGCGTGGCCGAGTTCATGGATGCGCTGGACAAGGTCAATGGTTTGGGCAAGCGGATGCCCGGCTTTGTCTGGATGATGGAAGGCTCTGGTGCGCCGGGTACGGGCAATACGGAAAATTGCATTGCAGGTGATCCGCAATCTGTGGCCAATCTGACTGTGTGGACAGATATAGCGTCTTTGGAACAATTCGTCTGGAACACCGTGCACCGCCAGTTCTATCAGCGGCGCGCTGCCTGGTTCGAAGTTTTGGACGCGATGCATTTTGTCATGTGGTGGGTGCCGCAAGGGCACCGCCCCACACTGAAAGAGGGGCTGGACAGGCTGGAACATTTGCGCGCCAACGGGGCAAGCGCACATGCTTTTGGTTGGGATTGGCTGGACGAGGCGCAGTTATGGAAGCGGCGTTCATGCACTGCCGCGACGGAGTTATCACAATGAAACAGCATATTTTGGGGCTAACGACTGCACTGCTTGTCTCGGGCTCGGCCATGGCCAGCGCCGCGACAACGCAGGCCGAGGTGAACGAGACGCTGCGAAATACACCTGAGATCTATAATGGCCTGTTTACGGCCGCCCTGATCAAGCATGTTGTCGATACATGCCCATCGGTCACCCCTCCGGGCCGGATGGCGCGGGTGAGTTATTTTTTGACCCTCTATAACCGCGCGCGCAATCTTGGCTACAGCCGGTCGCAGATCGAAGCTTTCGTCGAGGACAAGCAAGAGCAAGCGCGCCTCAAGGGTATTGTTGAGGGGCATTTGCAGCGCGAAGGAGTCGAACCTGGCGATGAGTCATCGGTTTGCGCCTATGCGCGCGCCCAGATCGCCGAACGCTCTGCGCTTGGCCGCCAGTTGCGGGAGAGATAAGAATGTCAGAGTTGCGCAAGATCATCATTGACGGCAAAGCTGTCGAAGTTCCGCCCGAAATGACCCTGATACAGGCTTGTGAAGAAGCCGGGATCGAAATTCCGCGTTTTTGTTACCACGAGCGTCTGTCGATTGCCGGCAATTGCCGCATGTGTCTGGTCGAGGTTGTGGGCGGGCCGCCGAAACCTGCGGCCAGTTGTGCCATGCAGGTCAAAGATCTGCGTCCCGGCCCAGAAGGGGCGCCGCCTGTCATTAAGACCAATTCGCCTATGGTCAAAAAGGCCCGCGAAGGGGTGATGGAGTTTTTGCTGATCAACCATCCGCTGGATTGCCCGATCTGCGATCAGGGTGGCGAATGCGACCTGCAAGATCAGGCTATGGCTTATGGGGTCGATTTCTCGCGCTTCCGCGAACCTAAGCGCGCAGTCGAGGATTTGCAGCTAGGCCCCTTGGTCGAAACGCATATGACGCGGTGTATTTCGTGCACGCGCTGCGTTCGATTTACCACCGAAGTGGCAGGCCAGACCGTCATGGGCCAGACCGGACGCGGCGAGGATGCCGAAATCACGACCTATCTGGGTGCGCTGATCGAGTCCGAAATGGTTGGCAATATCGTTGATTTATGTCCTGTCGGCGCACTGGTGTCCAAACCCTACAGCTTTACCGCGCGGCCTTGGGAACTGACCAAGACCGAGACGATTGATGTGATGGACGCGCTTGGCTCGAACATCCGGGTCGATACAAAGGGCCGCGAAGTCATGCGCATTCTGCCGCGCAACCATGACGGCGTGAATGAAGAGTGGCTGTCGGACAAGTCGCGCTATGTCTGGGACGGTTTGAAGCGCCAGCGCCTTGACCGCCCCTATATCCGCGAGAATGGCAAGCTGCGCCCCGCATCCTGGCCCGAGGCGCTTTCGGCGGTTTCTGGCGCGATGAAGGGCAAGAAGGTCATCGGGCTGATCGGGGATCTGGTCTCGGTCGAGGCTGCTTATGCCTTGAAATTGTTGGTTGAAGGGCAGGGCGGCACGGTAGAATGCCGCACCGATGGTGCAAAGCTGCCCGCAGGCAACCGTTCGGCCTATGTCGGAACGGCAACGATTGAAGATATTGATACCGCAAGCCGGATCTGGTTGATCGGCACAAATCCGCGCCATGAAGCGCCGGTGCTGAACGCGCGTATTCGCAAGGCATGGCTGGCGGGTGCGGATGTTGCGCTCATAGGTGAGGCGCAGGACCTGACTTATGAATTTGCCCATCTCGGCACGGATCGTGCAGCACTGGAAGGTCTGATTTCCAAAGCCGAGTCATCCGAGGATGAGAGCCTTGTAATCATCGGGCAGGGTGCCTTGAGAGAGGCTGACGGCGAAGCCGTGTTGGCACAGGCAATGGCCTTGTGCGATGCGACGGGTGCGCGCTTGCTGGTGTTGCACACAGCCGCGGCCCGTGTCGGTGCTATGGATATTGGCTGCACGACAGAGGGCGGCATTTCTGCGGCAACCGAAGGCGCTGAGGTTATCTATAATCTTGGTGCTGACGAAATCGACATCGCAGCGGGTGCCTTTGTAATCTATCAGGGCAGCCACGGGGACCGGGGCGCGCATCGGGCCGATATCATCCTTCCCGGCGCGGCCTATACCGAAGAACCGGGCGTGTTCGTCAATACCGAAGGCCGCCCGCAACTGGCATTGCGCGCAGGTTTCGGACCGGGCGAGGCCAAGGAAAACTGGGCCATTTTACGCGCATTGTCGGGCGAAATGGGCGCGACCCTGCCATTCGACAACATTGGTGCGCTGCGCAAGCACATGACCGCCGCCCATCCGCATCTGGCCGATATTGACATCGTGCCGGAAAATGAATGGCAGCCGTTGGCGGCAGCGCCATTGGGCAAGGCTGATTTCCGCAACGCGGTGACGGATTTTTACCTGACCAACCCGATTGCGCGCGCGTCCAGCCTGATGGCCGAACTCTCGGCAATGGCAAAGCAGCGCCAGCAGACGCCCTTGGCCGCAGAGTAATGAAATTGACACGCGCGCTCACTCCTCTCGGTCTGGCTCTGGTCGCTTCTGGCGGCTTGACGGGCTGCGCCGAGGAGACGGCCGCGCGTGCGGCGCTGTCGCCGCCGCAAAATGCCGAATATCTTGGTGTTCAGACATTGCTGCTGGATAACAACACGGCAAGTTTCATCGTTCGGATGCGGGGCGCGCGCGACAGGTCGGATGTTGTGGCCTATGCGCGTTGTGCTGCGGCGCAATATACGTTAATCCGCGGCTACGGTTTTGCGCAGCATGTGCGTACGAATGTTCGCCGTTCGGGGGATGTCTGGGAAGGGGATGGCGGCTTTGTCATTTCACCAGATATTCCTGCGGGGATGCGCAATCTGGACGCCGAAGTGATTGTGGATGATTGCCGGGAACAAGGCATCCCCACGGTGTGAGGAATTGAGGTACGAATGACAGAGTTTCTGCAAACCGGACTGGGGATTACCGTGCTGATCGCGGCGCAATCTCTGCTTGTCGTTGGCTTCGTGATGATCAGCCTGATCTTTCTGGTTTATGCGGATCGCAAGGTCTGGGCCGCGGTGCAAATGCGTCGCGGGCCAAATGTCGTTGGTCCTTGGGGGCTGTTGCAGACTTTTGCGGATGCGCTGAAATTCGTGGTCAAGGAAGTGGTGATTCCCGCAGGTGTGGATCGTCCGGTGTATTTCCTTGCGCCTCTGCTCAGCTTTGTTCTGGCTATGCTGGCCTGGGCGGTGATTCCGTTCAATGACGGCTGGGTTCTGGCAGATATCAATGTAGCGATCCTGTTTGTCTTTGCCATTGCCAGCCTCGAAGTTTACGGCGTGATCATGGGGGGGTGGGCGTCCAACTCCAAATATGCGTTTCTCGGCTCGCTCCGGTCTGCGGCGCAGATGATTTCTTATGAAGTGTCGCTTGGCCTGATTATCATTGGTGTGATCATCTCGACCGGCAGCATGAATTTCGGTGCCATCGTGGCAGCGCAGGATACCGGCTATGGCTTGCTGGGCTGGTATTGGTTGCCACATCTGCCGATGGTGGTGCTGTTCTTCATCTCTGCTCTGGCCGAAACGAACCGGCCACCATTTGACCTGCCAGAGGCAGAGTCGGAACTGGTCGCAGGGTTCATGGTGGAATATGGGTCAACGCCCTATCTGCTGTTCATGGCGGGTGAATATATCGCCATCTTCCTGATGTGCGCGCTGATCTCGTTGCTGTTCTTCGGCGGCTGGTTGTCGCCCATTCCGGGGTTGCCTGACGGGTTCCACTGGATGTTCCTGAAGATGTCGTTCTTCTTCTTCATGTTCGCAATGGTCAAGGCCATCGTGCCGCGCTACCGCTATGACCAGCTTATGCGGATTGGTTGGAAAGTGTTTCTGCCATTCTCGCTGGCCTGGGTTGTGCTGATTGCGTTTCTTGCAAAATTCGAGGTGCTTGGTGGCTTCTGGGCCCGCTGGGCGATTGGAGGGTAAATCATGGGTTTTGACTGGAACCGCGCGATTAAATACGCCCTCATGACGGATTTCATCCGTGGTTTTGGGCTGGGAATGAGGTATTTCGTCGCCCCGAAACCGACCCTGAACTATCCGCATGAAAAAGGGCCGTTATCGCCGCGCTTTCGGGGCGAACATGCATTGCGCCGCTACCCGAATGGCGAAGAGCGTTGCATCGCGTGTAAACTGTGCGAGGCGGTGTGCCCCGCGCAGGCCATCACGATTGATGCAGAGCCGCGCGACGATGGTTCGCGCAGGACGACCCGATACGACATTGACATGACGAAATGCATTTATTGCGGCTTCTGTCAGGAAGCCTGTCCGGTAGATGCAATCGTCGAGGGGCCGAATTTTGAATTCGCTTCCGAGACGCGGGAAGAGTTGTTTTACGACAAGACCAAGCTTCTGGAGAATGGCGATCGCTGGGAAGCACAGATTGCCCGCAACCTTGAGATCGACGCGCCTTACCGATAGGCGCTGACATGCCGGAACATGTCCGGTACAGCGCTGCGCAAGAATGACACCGGACGCATCAACGCGCCTGACACGACAAAAGGGAACCCGAGGGACATGGGGATTACCGATATCACATTCTACGCCTTGGCGATAACGCTGCTAAGTGCGGGATTTCTTGTTACCATATCGCGCAATCCGGTACATTCGGTTCTGTGGCTGATCTTGTGCTTTCTGTCGGCGGCCGGGTTGTTCATCCTGCTTGGCGCCGAATTCATCGCGATGTTGCTGATTATCGTCTATGTCGGCGCGGTCGCGGTGCTGTTCCTGTTTGTGGTCATGATGCTTGATGTCGATTTCGCGGCGCTCAGGGGAGAGATGGCCCGTTACTTTCCGATTGCCAGCATCATCGGCATTGTATTGTTGATGCAGATGGCGCTTCTGTTCGGGTCCTGGCAAGAAGCGGAGAACGCCAGCAACCTGCGGCAAGCCCCCACCCCGGATGTGGCTGAAATGCACAATACCAAGGCCTTGGGCATGATCATTTATGACCAGTATTTCCTGTTGTTTCAGGTATCTGGCCTGATCCTGCTGGTGGCGATGATCGGGGCCATCGTTTTGACACTGCGCCACCGCAAGAATGTGAAGCGTCAGGATGTGGTCGCGCAGATGCAGCGCGACCCGGCCAAGGCGATGGAACTGAAGGACGTCAAATCAGGGCAAGGGCTCGGTTAAGGCCGGCGCTGCGAATACAAGAACGAGGGTCCCAAAGCGACCCCGGAAAAAACGGAAAACGAGGGATCTTGATGGTTGGACTTGAACATTACCTGACCGTGGCGGCGGCGCTGTTCGTCATCGGCATTTTCGGGATATTCCTGAACCGCAAGAATATCATCATCATCCTTATGTCGATCGAGTTGATGCTGTTGTCAGTCAACATCAATCTGATCGCCTTCTCGTCTTTCCTCAATGATCTGGTGGGGCAGGTTTTCACCATGTTCGTGCTGACAGTTGCAGCGGCCGAGGCCGCGATTGGTCTGGCAATCCTGGTCTGCTTCTTCCGCAATCGTGGCACGATCAATGTCGAAGACGTCAATGTGATGAAAGGCTGAGCGGATGGCTGTAACTGTTCTTCTGGCGCCACTGTTCGGTGCCATAATTGCTGGGCTGTTCTGGCGCGTGACTGGCGAACGTCCGGCGCAGATCATAGCCACCGGGCTGTTGATGCTGTCGGCGCTTTTGTCATGGGTCATCTTTCTGACGCATGACGGGTCGGTTCAGCAAATCACCCTGATGCGCTGGATCGACAGCGGATCACTTGTCGGCGACTGGGCGATCCGTCTGGACCGCTTGACCGCCGTAATGTTGATCGTCATCACCACAGTCTCGGCGCTGGTGCATTTGTACAGCTTTGGCTACATGGCGCATGACGATAACTTCCGCGAGGATGAAAGTTATCGGCCACGGTTTTTCGCCTATTTGTCGCTGTTCACCTTCGCCATGCTCATGCTGGTCACGGCAGACAATCTTGTGCAGCTGTTCTTTGGCTGGGAAGGCGTGGGGCTGGCATCCTATTTGCTGATCGGGTTCTATTTCCGCAAGCAGTCTGCGGGTGCCGCAGCGATGAAAGCGTTTATCGTAAACCGTGTTGGCGATATGGGCCTGATCCTCGCGCTGATGATAATTTATTTTCTGGTCGACTCGATCCAGTATGATGACCTGTTTGCAGCCGCGCCGATGCTGGCTGAAACGACCGTCAGTTTCTTGTGGACGGACTGGAATGCAGCCAATCTGATTGCATTCCTGTTATTTGTCGGAGCGATGGGCAAATCTGCGCAGTTGTTTTTGCACACTTGGCTACCAGATGCGATGGAAGGCCCGACGCCTGTTTCGGCGCTGATCCATGCTGCGACGATGGTTACCGCTGGCGTGTTCCTTGTCGCGCGCATGTCGCCGTTGATGGAATACACACCGCAGGTCATGGGGTTTGTCGTGTTCATCGGCGCAATGACAGCGCTGTTCGCGGCAACCGTGGGACTTGTGCAAAACGACATCAAGCGCGTGATCGCCTATTCAACCTGTTCGCAGCTTGGCTTCATGTTCGTTGCCGCAGGCGTTGGCGTCTACTCGGTCGCCATGTTCCACCTGCTGACACATGCCTTCTTCAAGGCGATGCTGTTTCTCGGCGCAGGTTCGGTCATTCACGGGATGCATCATGAACAGGACATGCGCAATTACGGCGGGCTGAAAGACAAGTTGCCTTTCACCTTCTATGCCATGCTGATCGGTACATTGGCCATCACCGGTGTCGGCGTTCCGCTGACGATGATCGGCTTTGCGGGTTTCGTGTCCAAGGATGCGATCATCGAATCCACCTTCGCGGCAGGGGCGGGCTATGCGTTCTGGGCATTGGTTGCGGCGGCATTCATGACCAGCTTCTATAGCTGGCGGCTGATGTTCCTGACCTTCTGGGGCACGCCAAGGGGCGACAAGCACACGCATGAACACGCCCATGAAAGCCCGACTGTAATGCTGGTGCCGCTTGCGGTGCTGGCGGTCGGGTCCGTGCTGGCGGGGATGGTGTTCTACGGGCCTTTCTTCGGGTCGACAGAACAGGTGCGCGAGTATTTCGGGGCCGCCATCTTCATGGCCGAAGACAATGATCTGGTGACACAGGCCCATTACGTCCCGGCATGGGTCAAGGTATCGCCATTCGTCGCCATGCTATTGGGGCTTGGCCTGGCCTATATGTTCTACATCCGCGACACGTCGCTGCCCAAACGGCTGGCCGACACATTCCCGGGTGCCTACCGCTTTCTGCTGAACAAATGGTATTTCGATGAAGTGTATGATTTCCTGTTTGTACGCCCGTCGAAATTCATTGGTCGTTTTCTGTGGAAAAAGGGTGATGGTGCCGTGATTGATGGCGGCATCAACGGGTTGGCGATGGGGATCATTCCCTTCTTCACCAAGCTGGCAGGGCGTGCGCAGTCCGGGTTTATCTTTCACTATGCGTTTGCAATGGTTCTGGGGATTGTCGTGATCGTCACCTTTGTCACCCTGACAGGGGGGGCAAACTGATGTTGAACCTTTTGTCGATCATCACATTTACCCCTGCAATTGCCGCCACGATTCTGGCTATATTCCTGCGTGGCGATGATGAGGCCGCACAAAGCAATGCCAAATGGGTTGCTTTGGTCGCAACGCTTGCGACATTCGCTGCCTCGCTGATCCTGCTTGTAGGGTTTGACCCTCAGGATACGGATTTTCAGTTTGTCGAAGAACATGACTGGATCATGGGCTTTACCTACAAGATGGGGGTGGATGGCATCTCGATCCTGTTCGTGATGCTGACCACATTCCTGATGCCCATTACCATTGGCGCGTGCTGGAATGTGACGCATCGGGTGAAGGACTACATGATTGCGTTCCTGTTGCTGGAAACGCTTATGATCGGCGTCTTCACTGCGCTGGATCTGGTGCTGTTCTATCTGTTCTTTGAGGCAGGTCTGATCCCGATGTTCCTGATTATCGGCATCTGGGGCGGGAAAGACCGCATCTACGCAGCCTTCAAGTTCTTCCTCTACACGTTCCTTGGCTCGGTCCTGATGCTGGTTGCCATGATCGCGATGTATGTGGATGCGGGCACGACGGATATTCCCACATTGTTGCAGCACCAGTTCAGCACCGAGGCTTTCAGCCTTGCAGGATGGCAGATCATCGGCGGCATGCAAACGCTGCTCTGGCTGGCCTTCTTCGCGTCCTTCGCGGTGAAAATGCCCATGTGGCCCGTGCATACATGGTTGCCGGATGCCCATGTGCAAGCGCCGACCGCCGGCTCGGTTATTCTGGCGGCGGTTCTGCTGAAAATGGGTGGCTACGGTTTCCTGCGCTTCTCGCTGCCCATGTTCCCGGTCGCATCCGATATCTTTGCGCCGCTTGTGTTGTGGCTGTCGGCGATTGCGATTGTCTACACCTCGCTGGTGGCCCTGATGCAGGAAGATATGAAGAAGCTGATTGCCTATTCGTCGGTTGCGCATATGGGCTTTGTGACAATGGGTATCTTTGCCGCAAACCAGCAAGGGCTGGATGGGGCGATATTCCAGATGATCAGCCACGGCTTTATTTCGGGTGCACTGTTTCTTGCAGTGGGCGTGATCTATGACCGGATGCATACGCGCGAAATCGTTGCTTATGGCGGTTTGATAAACCGTATGCCGGTTTATGCAGCGGTGTTCCTGTTGTTCACGATGGCGAATGTCGGCCTGCCGGGTACATCGGGTTTCGTCGGCGAATTCCTGACTTTCATGGGCGTGTTTCAGGTTAACACATGGGTTGCGTTCTTTGCCGCAACCGGGGTCATCCTCTCAGCAGGTTACGCGCTGTGGCTGTTCCGCCGCGTGGTCATGGGCGAGTTGATCAAGGAATCGCTCAAGGGCATCAAGGATATGGACCGCCGTGAAAAACTGCTGATCGCACCTTTGGTTGCGATGACACTGATCCTTGGCGTCTATCCCGCGCTTGTCACAGATATTATTGGTCCTTCGGTCACCGCGCTGGTCGATGGGCATACGCTGGCGCTGCAGGCCCATGAGGCCGCATCCCAGCTTGTACAGAACTGAAAGGTCTCGCGATGATCGGAGCTGATCTTTACACGGCCCTGCCCGAAATCGTGCTGGCGTTGTTCGCCATGGCGGCGCTGATGGTGGGTGTTTATGGCAGCAAGGACAAACTGGCAGAGCCTATTTTGTGGGCAACAGCCGCGATGATGGTCTTGTTGGGGCTGTATGCCGGGTCCAAGGGCCTGGATGCACAGACCGCCTTTAACGGGATGTTCATTGCTGATGCCTTCGCGAACTTTTCAAAGATGATCATCCTGTTCTCGGCGGCGGTGGTGATGGTGATGGGCCAAAGCTACATGTCGGCGGCAGGCTTGTTGCGGTTCGAATACCCGATCCTGATTGCGCTTTCGGTCGTAGGCATGATGTTGATGGTCTCCAGCGGGGATCTGATCGCGCTGTATCTGGGCTTGGAGTTGCAATCTCTCGCGCTGTATGTGGTCGCCACAATGAACCGCGACTCATTGCGTTCGACCGAAGCGGGGCTGAAATATTTCATCCTTGGGGCATTGGCGTCGGGCCTGCTGCTGTATGGCGCGTCACTGACTTATGGCTATGCGGGCACAACACTGTTTACCGGAATTATCTCGACCATTTCCGAAGATGGCATGTCCATCGGGCTTTTGATGGGGCTGGCCTTTATGTTGGCAGGGCTGGCGTTCAAGGTTTCTGCTGTGCCGTTCCACATGTGGACGCCTGATGTGTATGAAGGCGCTCCAACGCCGGTCACGGCATTTTTCGCGACCGCCCCGAAAGTGGCCGCAATGGCGTTGATTGCACGCCTTGTGCATGAAGCCTTTGGCGAAGTGCCGGGCGACTGGATGCAGATCATTGCGTTTCTGGCGGCAGCCTCAATGTTCGTGGGCGCCATTGCCGCGATCGGGCAGCGCAATATCAAGCGGCTGATGGCTTATTCCTCGATCAGCCATATGGGCTTTGCACTGGTCGGGCTGGCGGCGGGCACTGCGCAGGGCGTACAGGCAATGCTGGTCTATATGGCCATCTATGTGACGATGAATATCGGCGTTTTCGCCTTTATTCTGACGATGTCGCGTGACGGAAAGCCAGTGACAGATATCGACAGCCTGCGCCAGTATTCCAAGGCCGAACCGTTGCGCGCGCTGGCGCTTCTGGTCTTGATGTTCAGCCTTGCAGGCGTGCCGCCCCTCGTTGGCTTCTTTGGCAAGTTCTATGTTTTATGGGCTGCGGTAGAAGCGGGCATGACATGGCTTGCCGTGGCGGGGGTTGTGGCTTCGGTCATTGGCGCGTTCTATTATCTGCGCATCGTCTATTACTTGTATTTCGGCGAGGAGATCGAGCCGATGGATACAGTGCGCGCGCCAGTCCAGGCGACACTTCTGGTGGCTTCAGCCGCGATCATGGTGCTGGGCGTGATCAACCTTTTTGGTGTCGAAGGTCTGGCAGCGCTCGCGGCAGAAGCCCTTGTCAAGTAACTGGCCCGAAGGCGTCGGGCGGGTAATCCTGCCCGAAATAGACAGCACCAATGCCGAGGCCGCGCGCAGGGCCGGGACACTCTCTGGCCCTGTCTGGATCCTGGCGCACCGTCAGACCAAAGGGCGCGGGCGGCGCGGGCGCGCCTGGAGTGATCCGGTCGGGAATTTTGCCGCAAGCTATGTGTCGCGGCCCGGTGGACCACCGGATCAGGCTGCGTTGCGCTCCTTCGTTGCCGCGCTGGCCCTTGACGAGGCGCTTGTTGCGGTAACCGGAAGGCCAGACAGTTTCGCCATCAAATGGCCGAATGACGTGCTTTTGCATGGTGGCAAACTGGCTGGCATCTTGCTCGAAAGCGTGGGCCAGAACGCACAGGTCACGCATCTGGCCATAGGGATCGGGGTAAATCTGCAACACGCGCCAGAACCGGAAGAGGGCGCTGTAGCCCCTGTCAGCCTGATGGCTGAAACGGGTGTGCAGATCACCCCGGAAGAATTTCTGGATGTTCTGGCCCCCGCCTATGCGCGTTGGGATCAGCAGCTTTCAACTTTTGGCTTCGGTCCAATCCGTCAGGCATGGCTTGCCCGCGCCGCACGACTTGGCCAACCGATCATCGCGCGCACAGTTACCCAGTCCTATGAGGGGACATTTGTCGGGATAGACGACTCTGGTGCGCTGCTGTTGCAGATGCCGCAAGAGTTACGCGCGATCCCGGCAGCCGAAGTTTATTTTTCATGAAACAGGGGGCAGGCAGATGCTTCTGACAATCGATTGCGGCAATACCAATACCGTGTTTTCGGTTTGGGACGGGATGGAGGTTCTGGCCACATGGCGCACCTCGACCGAGCATATGCGCACGGCGGACCAGTATTTTGTCTGGCTGTCCACCTTGATGCGGATCAAGGGAGTTGAGTTGAACATTTCCGATGTCGTCATCTCGTCCACTGTGCCACGTGTGGTGTTCAATCTGCGCGTCTTGTGCGACCGCTATTTCCAGTGCCGACCGCTTGTCGTAGGCAAGCCCGAATGCCTGCTGCCTGTTGCGCCGCGTGTTGATGAAGGGGTCAAGCCCGGACCCGACCGGCTGGCAAATGCCGCTGGCGCATTCGAGCGGTTTGGCGGTGATGTCGTGGTCGTCGATTTCGGAACAGCTACGAATTTCGATGTGGTGGCCCATGACGGGGCCTATGTGGGCGGTGTTATCGCGCCGGGTGTGAATCTGTCGCTTGAGGCGCTGCATCAGGGCGCGGCCGCCTTGCCCCATGTCGATATATCGCGCCCCGACAAGGTTATCGGCACGAATACGGTTGAATGTATCCAGTCGGGTGTGTTCTGGGGCTATATTGGCCTGATCGAAGGCATCACTGCGCGGATCAAGCAGGAATACGGCAAGCCGATGACTGTGATCGGCACAGGCGGATTGGCGCCTCTCTTTGCGCAGGCTGAAAACCTGTTTGACAGGGTTGAGGATGATCTGACACTGCATGGTCTTCGCGTTATTCACGCTTATAACAAGACAAATGGTATCGAGGATCGAACATGAGCAATGACAGGCTGATCTACATTCCCCTAGGGGGCGCAGGTGAAGTGGGCATGAACGCTTATGTGTTCGGCTACGGCCCCAAGGGGCGCGAGCGCCTGATCCTTGTGGACCTTGGGGTGACTTTCGCCGATATGGATTCCAGCCCCGGTGTTGATCTGATTTTGCCCGATACCACATGGTTGGAAGAACGCCGCGATCGTCTGGAAGCGATTATCATCACCCATGCGCATGAAGAACATGTCGGTGCGGTCGGGCTGCTTTGGAACAGGTTGCAGGTTCCGGTCTATGCGCGGGATTTCACGGCCCGCATTGCACGGCTGAAAATGCAGGATGCCGGACAAGACCCGCAACAGGTGATCACCGTGGGCAAAGCCCCCGAAGCGCTGGAGCTTGGCCCTTTCCGAGTGCAATTCTTTCCGGTTGCGCATTCATTGCCCGAAGCCTCTGGCCTGATCATCGACACACCGGCGGGGCGGGTCGTGCATTCAGGCGATTTCAAGGCCGACGAGACCCCCGGCGTCGGCGAGCCGCATGACCCGGCCCTGCTGGCCGAGATCGGGCGCACCGGCGTCAAGGCGCTGTTTTGTGACAGCACGAATGTAATGAACGAACACGCGGGCCGGTCTGAAGCCACGCTGAATGCCCCGATTGCGCAGCTGATGCGCGATGCGAAAGGGATGGTTGTTGCGACGACATTCGCCTCGAATGTGGCGCGCCTGAAAACGCTGGCGGTTGCCGCGCAAGAGGCGGGCCGCTCTGTCTGCCTGATGGGGCGCGCAATGCTGCGTATGACGCAGGTGGCGAAAGAGGCTGGAATTCTGACCGATTTCCCGGCCACCGTCAGCCCCGAAGAGGCAAAGTCGATCCCGCGCGAGAACCTGCTTCTGATCGTGACTGGTTCGCAAGGGGAACGGCGCGCGGCCTCTGCGCAACTGGCGCGTGGAAATTACATGGGTCTGAGCATGAAAGAGGGCGATACTTTCCTGTTCTCCTCGATGACGATCCCGGGCAATGAGCGCGAAGTCGGTCGCGTGGTCAATGCGATGTCGCAGATGGGTGTCGATGTGCTGGATAATTCAGCACGGCTGTATCATGTGTCAGGCCATGCCAACCGGCCTGATCTGGTGGCGATGCATGATTTGATCACGCCGCAAATGTTGATCCCGATACATGGCGAGCATCGGATGATGCGCGAACACGCAAAACTGGCGCTGTCGCGCGGGATGCGGTCGGTCGTGGTACCGAATGGGTCCGTGCTGGACCTGACCGATGATCAGCCAGGGCTGGTGGATGAAGTGCCGACCGGTCGCATCTATCTGGATGGCAGCCGCCTGATCGGGGCGATGGACGGAATTATCCGTGACCGCATTCGCATGGCCATTGGCGGACATGTCTTTGTGACATTGATCCTTGACGAGGAAAACGAGGCGCTTGGTGCACCTTGGGCCGAGATTGCTGGGCTTCGTGCCGAGGCACGAGGGGGCAAGCTGCTGAATGAAGTGATCGAGGCCGAACTGGACGAGTTTGTATCGCGTGCAGGCCACAAGGTGCTTTCGGATGATGACAAGCTGAATGACGGATTGCGACGTGTCGTGCGTCAGGTGGTGATGGAAGAGATCGGCAAGAAACCCGAAGTGACCATCGTTGTCAGCCGCTTGATGAATGACTGACGTGATCTGATTGCGGCCTTCGGCCAGGTTTATTTTTTGTGGGGGGGCATGCCCCCCCATGCGGCAGTCTGCTGCATTCCCCCCGATGAGTATTTATGGCAAGAAAATGCGGATCTAGCGCCAAAGTGGCGCATAGCTTGCGAATACGCCTTGTAGCTTTGCAATCAGGCGCAAAGCGGGCCTGCGGGGGCTATCGTGCTCGGTCAGGCGGTCAAGCGCGACTTCTGGCGCGCAAGGCAGGCGTGAGACGGGATCGACATAGCGCGGATAGGCAATCAGCGCGGCATGGGCGAGAGCATTGCGACAGGGGCGTGCGGACCGGCGCGCGGGGATTTGGCCCATATCGCGGGTCAGCCCCCATCCAGCATAGAACGGTGCGCCAAAGGTGGTGACGGGAACATCGCGCAAGAGCGCCTCGAAGCCGAGAGTGGAGGTCATTGTCCAGACTTCATCGACATGATCGAGCAGATAGGTTGGGTCTGACCGATCCAGAACCTTATCCGCATGGCGCAAGGCCTCTGCTTGCGAAATGGCACCGGGTCTGAGGCCCGCCTCTATATCCGGATGGGGTTTGTAGAGGATAATGGCCTGTGGGTTCTGGCGACGGGTTTCTGCGAGAAGGGCAAGATTGGTGCAGATAGCCCCGGCCCCGAGGCGGATGGAGGCATCATCCTCGACCTGACCGGGCACTAGGATGCGGTGGCCCGCGGGTAGGTCCGGGGTCATTTGCGACAGGTTATATTTGCTGAGACGTTGTTCCCGTATCCGCGTGACAAGGGCCTGCGCGCGCGCATTGCCTCCGACCGGCGGCGCCGATGCGACAAGTGTTTCAAGGCGCGACGGGGATCGAGGATCGTAATACAGTCCGATATCATCTGCGACCAAAGACAAGGGCGGGGTGAGTTCGGCCCCAAGCCCGCGAGAGCGAAGAAATCCATCTTCGATGCGGATCGCGTTTTCTGGCCCATCGGCCATGCCCCAGACCATTGGTTGACGGTCGCGTTGAGGCGCCTTTGCAAAGCGCAGCCTTTTCCAGCGACCAAAGAAAACTTGCAGATGTTGCCGTTTCCACAGCCGCATGTTCAGCGCGACATAGCCTTTGCGGTCCTCGCGCCATGCGCGCGTGAGGGCTTCGAGATGATCCAGCGCATCCTCAAAACTGCACAAGCGGTCGCGGCAGGGGTCATACCAGTGGGGGTAAAGCAGCATGGCGGCGGCAAAAAGCTGCGCGCGGGTCAGTTTGCGCCGACGCCTTGGATGTGGGGTCAGATCAGTTGTCAGGCCCCAGCCCGCATAGAAGGGCAGACCGAAGACCCGCGGTTTATGACCTGCGAGGATTGCGTCAAAACCCAGTTGTGACGACACGGTATATACTGCAATCGCACCTTCCAGCAATTCCCAGGGCGAGACGGGATCGTCCAGCAGGGTGATCTTGTCGGTTGTGGCATCTGCCGAAGAGTAATGGCCCGCCCGATATCCGTGCTGTGTTTCGGGATGTGTCCGTATGATGATGCGCGCACCGGGAAAATCCAGCTGTGCCTGAACCAGCATTTCCCGGAACAGATGCGGCGAGAGGGGACCATCCAGCCCCCCATGCGTAAGCGAGGCGTCGCCGCGCACCTGATCGACGATCAGGACATAGCCGGGTTTCGGGGCAGCAAGGTCGGGATCATGCGCTGAATATTTTGACAGTTGCAGAGATTTCAGGCGCGCCATCCCAAGGCGCGCGCGCTCCAGAAGGGCGTGGTCATCCAATGGATGGGTGGCAAGCAGAGTTTCGAGGTCAGAAGGTTTCGCAGGCGCATAATACGCGCCCTGATGGTCGATCAGCAAGCCAAGCGTCGGCTCTCCTGCACGGCCGGGAAAGAGCGAGCGCAAGAACGCATCTTCGATGCGCAAGAGATCAGCGCCGTGTCGCGCTGCGATCTTCTCGCCCCGCGCGGCGCGCTTGGCATGGCCCCAGACCGCAACTTTATCAGCCTTGCCCGGTAGGCCGATCCGCAAGGGCAGCCCCGCCAACTCCATGATCCGGCGAATGCGGCGTGCTTGCCGATTGGGGCCAAGAAACCCGCCTGAATAGGCATAAACGCGGGTTGGCGGGGCTGGGGCCATTCGACCAGGCCCGATTATTCTACGGAACGCCGGACATTCGTCGCTGCTGTCAGCGTGCCGGTCAGCGCAGAGATTTGACGTGCCCACAGGACCGAAGATGCCTCGGTGACAAAGATCGTGTCGCCGTCACGGATCTTGAAGTCGCGCGCATTGAACATGCCCGTCGGGGCGGTCAGATCCAGCACATAGACGAAACGCACATCGGTCACGAACTGTCCGATCCCGAGGATTTCGGTTGCAACTTCCGGGACTTCGTCACGGAAGATAAACACACCGGTCGGGTCTGCGCGCAGCGGGTCCAGCCCACCCACCATTGCAATGGCGTCGATAGCGGAAATCTGACGTGTGTCGAAGGTCATGCGATTTGCACTGCCTGTTGCGCCAAGAACCGTGAAGGCGCGCTGGTCTTCGCGTACCAGAATCCGGTCACCGGCGCGCATGGCGATATCGAGCGATGGATCGGAATAGATATCCTGTAGCCAGGCCGAGTCCTGCCGATTGCCACGGGTGACCAGGACCTGCGCTGTCTCCAGCGGTATGTTCAGGCCACCCGCAGTTGCGATCATGGAACTGAGGCGGTTGCTGGCGCGGGTAACGGGATAAACGCCCTGTGCGCCAACGCCACCTGCAACTGAGACTGTGGCGCCGTCACCGGGCGCGCGCGAGACCATGACCTGCGGGTCTGGCGTCTGTTCATCCAGTGAGCGGGTAAGAATGCGGCGCAGCGCATCTGGCGTATTGCCTGCGGCGCGAACCCGGCCTGCGTAGGGAACGAATATGAAGCCCGCATCGTCGACCTGAATTTCCTCGATCACCGCGTTGTTCATTTCGGACGGCGCAAGCAGACCTTCGGGAACATTTTCATACACATTCAGGCGAATGATATCACCCGAACGTATGGTGTCGCCGCCCATCAACGCGCCAGAGCGCAACGCGTGGCTGAAGCCCAGTGCTTCGTTCCGGTTAGACGCTTCGCTGACGCGCTTGTTTACCATGATGATATGCGCATCGCCCGAGCGCATGACCGAGCCTTCGAAGATCTCTCGCTTGGATGGACCATCTCGCGACACGGTACAGGACGCGACCGCAAACACAGCCGCAGACAGGGCCAAAATGCGGCCCAGTGAATAAGATATTGCCAACACTGCTCGGGCTCCTTCTTGGGGTATGCCTCAGATTTTTTTTTGAAGATACAGCGTTTGGGTGAAAACGCCAAGAGTTGAAACAGCTTAGCCCCTATCGGACCATGCGCAACTGTTGCCTTGGGGCCGCGTCTCCGCGGATCAGCGCGGTATATGGGTCATCTTGCGCGAGCATCATATCTACCAGATGTCGCATGAGTTGCCGCCTTCCCCCCAACGAGTAGTAGCCCCCTGGAACTTGCGAGGTTTCAAGCAGGAAATGCCGGTAATCGCGGTATGCGCGCGCATCCGGGCGTTTGGGACGGGCAAAGAAGGTGCGGATCGACTGATCGGATACGAATTCAGGCTTGTCGTAGACCGCGCGACCGAAAATTTTCAGCGGCATACCGCGCCACAGCACTTGTTGAGCGGCGGTGGAATTGACCGTCACACCCGAGCGGGCATGGTTCAACAGCCGGGCAAGTTTGCCGCCGCGCAGGAAATGCACGCGCCCCTCAAGACCATGAGCCTTGATGAGTTGTCGGATGGTTTCACGAATGGGTGCGCGACCATCTTCCAGCGGATGGGCCTTTATGACCAGATGATGGTGTTTCGGGGCACCGCGGGCAAATCCTGAAAACACTTTTTCAAGAAATTGCGTTTGCGAGGCGAATGGGCTGTGCGCGCGAAAACTGCTGTCATGTTCCAACTGGAGCAGGATCAGGTGATAGGGAAAGCCTCCATTTCGGATCCGCCAACTGGCAACATGGCGTTCTACCCAATGCAGTGGCATCAGCCAAAGCCGCTTGAGGTATAACAAGAACTCCTGTCGCACGCTCAGATCGCGATGTGGTGTGAAATTCCGGTAGCGG
>SLAT01000313.1 GCA_007126715.1 Roseinatronobacter sp. | reverse complement strand
CGCAACGTGTCCAAGCATTTCGGCCCGCTCAAGGTTCTGGACGAGGTTGATCTGGAAATCCACAAGGGCGAGGTTGTCGTCTTGGTTGGTCCGTCCGGGTCAGGGAAATCGACCCTGTTGCGCTGCATCAACGGGCTGGAACAGATCACGGGCGGTGATCTGGTCGTCAACGGCATGAGCGTGTTGGGCGGCAACAAGATCATGCGCGAAATCCGGCAGGAAGCGGGGATGGTGTTTCAGCAGTTCAACCTGTTTCCGCAAATGACCGCATTGCAAAACGTGGCTTTCGGGCCGCAGCAGGTGCGCGGGCTTAGCCGCAGCGAGGCGCGCGCATTGGCAAAGGAGTTGCTGGCCAAGGTTGGGCTTGCCGAAAAGGCCAATCATGAACCCGCTGAACTGTCGGGCGGGCAACAGCAGCGCGTCGCCATCGCGCGGGCACTCGCGATCAAACCCAAGGTGATGTTGTTTGACGAACCCACCTCGGCGCTGGACCCGGAGTTGAAGCAGGAAGTTCTGAACGTCATGCGCGCCCTTGCTGCCGAAGGCATGACAATGGTGGTGGTCACCCATGAGATGGGCTTTGCCAAGCAGGTCGGGACACGCCTGATTTTCATGGAGCATGGCAAGATTGCCGTAGACGGAACCCCGCGTGACGTGATCGACAACCCGCCGAATGATCGCATGAAGGACTTTCTTCAACATGTCTGAGGTGGTTGCCGCTGAACTGGGATGGGTCCGCGCTTCGGGCGAGCCTTATGAAATAGGGTTCGCCTTGGGTCGGGCAGGGCGGAAGGCTGTACAAGAGCGTCTGCGCGCGCTTGAGTATTGGCAGGCGGTGACAGATGAACGACATCATCCGCTTGTTCTCCAACTGGCCGCGCGCGCCAAAGCGTTGTTTCCAGAAGTTTACGCAGAGCTTCGGGGGCTGGCAAACGGGTTGGAAATACCTTTCATTCAGGTCATGGCGTGGAATTGCCGCGGCGACCTTATGACGAATGTCCCCGATGGTTGCACCACCGTGCAACTGCCGGGACCCAGCCCTGTGCTTGCGCATAACGAAGACGGTTTGCCCGAATTGCATGGCAGTTGCTTCATTGCGGAAGTCGCAGGCAAGACCGGAGCCGGCTTCGTGGCCTGTTGCTATCCCGGCTCTCTGCCCGGACATACTTTTGCAGTGACCAGTGCTGGTATTGCGCAAGCTGTGAATAACCTGCGCCTGCGCAAAGTGCGGCCAGAGATTCCGCGCATGGTTTTGGGGCGGGCAGTGCTTGGCTGCAAGACCATCGCCGAGGCGCTTGATCTTCTGGCGCGCGAGAATAGCTGTGGCGGGTTTCATTTCACGCTGGCGCAAGCGGGCGATGCGGGCCTACACAGCGTCGAATTTGGTGGGGGTGCCTTTTCACACAAAACGGTCGAGATTGCCGCAGGCCATGCCAATCACGCGCTGCATCTGGGCGGGGCGCAACACCAGACGATCACCCGGTCTTCACGGGATCGGCAGCTGCGCGTTCAGGCATTGCTTGATATGGGCGTCTCAGATGCGCTGCGCATTCTGCGCGATGCTGGTGGGGCCGGATTGCCGATACATCGCACATGCAGCGACGACCCGGACAAGGAGAACACGCTTGCTTCGGCTGTCATATCGGTCAACAACAGCGGGGTAAGCTGGAAGTTCTATGACCAATCCTCCTCCGAACCCGTCTACACTGGCGACGTCACCGCTGCCTGAACCGCCGCAAACGCTGGTGCAGTTGCGCGAGTTGATGCTGCGTATATCGCGTGGCGAGTCGGATATCGCGCTTGGGCCAAAGGCCCGCGCGGCACTTGCGCGTATTCTGGACCTGCAAGGCAATCCGGCGCTGTTGTCGATTACATCGCTTGCCAATACGCTGGGTGTAAACCCATCAACACTGACACGGCTGGCGCGCAATCTTGGCTATTCAGGGTTCGGGGCGTTTCAGGAAGTTCTGTTGAATGCTTCAATGGCCCCTCCCGGCGCATTTTACAGCCAACAGGCGGAAAAGGCGCTGGCCAGTGGCGAGGGGCAGACGACAGAAGCATTGATGCATTTGTGTCGCGAAAATCAGGCCAATATTGACCGGTTTCTGTCAATGCATGACGACGCCCAGTTTGACAGCGCCGTATCGCTTATTTCAAGCGCTCCAAGGGTCATGATCTATGGAATCCGTCAGTTTCATGCTTTTGCGACATTTCTGGTTTACGGGCTTCGGCTGATACGCTCGGATGTTCATCTGCTGGATTCAAATGCGTTAGGGCTTGCCGAGGGGATTGCCTCGCTCGACAAGGAAGATGTGCTGATCGTGTCAAGCTGTGCGCCTTATTCGCGTGTTGTCACCGAAGTTGCGCAGGCGGCGGCGACAAAGCCGATGAATATTGTGGCGATCACAGACCGCGCGGATTCGCCCTTGATCGAAGTGTCGCGCGCGGCGATCCTGGTTCCGCATGAAACACGGTTTCTGTCAAATTCGCTGACGACATTCATTCTGGCAGCAGAATGCCTGATAAATGCCTGCGCCGCTGCAAGACCCGCCGAGACAAAAGCCGCATTGGCGGAACGGGATCGGTTGATTACGGGGCTGAAGATCGAATTGTAGGCGCGTTGGTCGGGTCGTCGGTGGGCTTCAATCAATGCGGGTGTCAGAAATCGCACTCATACGGACCACCAGTTCGGCCGCCAACCACCCCACGGGGCGGCGCAGGTGCAAGGGCAGGCGGGCGCGCAGCAAGAAGCTTATGCTAGGGTGATCGGCGCGCGAAATGGCCGCGAATAGCGCCAGCAGCCAGCTTTCATCGAAAGACCGCTCTTGCGCCGAAATAGCATAGATTACTGGCCCTTTTGGCAGTGCTGCACCCAAGACGCGCAGCAAAGCATCCGCATATTCCTGCGCACCTTCTTTGGGTGCATGAAGCAAGAGCGCGCAAGTCTCGAACACCTCAACCCGCGACTTGGCCCGACATTTGCGCATCAATATGCGCAACATCATCAAGGCAGGTTCCTGTGTGTATCGCGCTTCGCGCAACGTAGTATCGGGTTTTATCGCGGTTTGCAGCATAAGACGCCCCAAGGTTTCCCGACATAAATAGTATGCTTTTAGGCGCAGCACCAGATATTTCACGAGTAATTTTATCAGAAATAACCCCTCCCGCACGAAACATGGCGAGAGGGGGGCTTGATTTGGCTCACTTCGTCAGGACAAGTTCAAAATCCTCGTCGAAATAGCTGTGAACCGAGACAAAGGGCCGTTCGCCTTCGGCCTCAAAAACATAGACGTGCAGGGCATCGTCATTCATGGTGACGCGGCAAATCACATCGCTGGTTGCCAGACCCACTGGGCAGGTTTCAAGGTCGATATGCGGCACCGAGCTTTCGAAATCGGCATAGACATAGCGCCCTTGCTCTTGGGCAATGGCGGGCAGTGCGATCAGGCAGCATCCGGCAGCGGTCAGTTTGTGAAACATATGACGTCTCCTTTAATTTGCATCAGGTTTGGGATTGAGTGGTCTTCTCGGAGCGCGCGTGTGTATGGCGGTGTTGGTTTTGATGACAGGTGTGAGTCCGAAGCGGCCCGTCATGGCGAACGCATAGGTTCAGCGGCGCGGTTCCGGGGAACTGCGCGTGTCGGTCCAGCAGCATTTCAAGCAGGCGCGGCTCCAGCCCGCAGCCATGCGCGCTGGCGGTGCCATGCGTAGCTAGCAAGTCTATCAGGAAAGAATGTGAGGGCTGGGGCATCGGGACTCCGGCAAAGACCTGTGAGAGGACTGTCTCGCCGGGCTGCCAATGTGTCTGACTGCTGGGGTGGGGATTACTTGACAAAAATACTCTGCTTTGTAAAGATGTATGTTAAACTCATAAAATACAGCATTGTGCTGGCGAGATTATCCACCATTGCAGGCCCGCGATGTTGGTCTGTTGCCCTTTGCAGTAAAGGCCGTCGCCGATGCTTCGGTGCAAGCGGCGGATTCTTGGATGGTCCTGAAAAATCAATCAGCGGGCACTGAGACTGAGATGGACTTGGGCGCATACTTGTGTAACTCTGAATGTGATGGTGTCCGGGCGTTGCAACCCGGCTGAAAAGGGAACGCGGTGCGGGCTTTGCCCAATGCCGCGACTGCCCCCGCAACTGTAGGCGGAGAGCGACCCCGATAAAACCACTGGACCGCTGGTCTGGGAAGGTTCGGGAAAGCGTTGATCCGCAAGTCAGGAGACCTGCCATCTCCGGTGCAGCGATTTGCACCGCAGCCACCTTGACCCAGGCGGGGTGACCTGGAGCGGAGAGACCGTGATGGACCAGACACGCCTCGCGATATCGCCGTTGACAGATCGCCTTGCCCCTTGCGCGGAGGGCGCGATGCTATTGGAACTGACAGTTACACAACTCGATATAGGCCATGTCCCCCCAGAGCGTGCGCTGGAATTGGGCCAGCTTGGCTATCTGCAATGGTTGGACGGATTGCCCGGACAGGCCAGCTACCCGGCCGAGGCCATGCGCGCCTACACGCTGGCGGCGCCGTTCATCCGCAACTCGCCTGCTGTTGCCGTGTTCTGTGATCTGCTTGTGACCTCGACCCGCGACCCGCTTTCGCCCCTGTCTTTGACCTTGCGGCCACGTCACAGGCGGGGAGGGGCGCAAGCCCGGCGTGCAGCCTATTGAGGTGATGCCGCCTGATCCGGGTGCGAATGATCGCGATTTTCTTAGAAGCGGTGTTGCTCTGATTTCCGCGCTGGTAACTCAGATAATCTTGCCCTCTGGCAGGAAGCGCTGGGTCAGAACGGTTTCCTGCATCCGCATGAGGCGATGCGCCTTGTGCATATGCTCTGCAAGGATCGTGCGCGCGGCGGCACTGTCGCCCGCGTGTTTTTCGGATACCTGATGCACGAACACCCGCGCCCCGGCCGGGCTGTGCCAGTCCAATAGTCATCATTAAGGGTCGCGACCAGGCGTTCATTAGAACGGGTCAATCATTGGGCGTTGGCGTCAGACTTTGAATCGAGCGGTCGGAAACGACAATTTCCAATACTGTCCACTGCTCGCGATGCGTGCAGATTTGCACCCATCGTTCACTTTACCGCTTTGCGCACGCCGCGCAGAGCAGGCAGGCGCGCGTCTTAAGCAGATTCTCGCACTGCCCATTATGTGCGCAAACCATGCAAATTTTGGTCATATTGTATACAACTTGGGGTCGCGGCAGAAAAAAATAACCCCGCTCCCGGACAGATACTTCCTGCAAATCTATGGGTGTGTTGCGCCGCTACTGCGCGGCCACATGAATGGATAACATGAAAGGAAGCCCCTTGGATCGTCGCAAGTTTCTTTCCGCATCGGCCTTATCTGCAATGGGTGCAGGACTGGCCGCTCCGACCATTGCCCGCGCACAAGATACCTGCAACTGGCGCATGACCAACAGCTATGGCCCGACAGCACCGTTCTACACGGTTGGCCCCGGCAGCCCCACCGACATGATCGAAAAGATTGGCATCATGTCCGGCGGGCGGCTGAATATCGAACATTTCGCTGCGGGCGAATTGATCCCGGCCTTTGAAGGGTTTGACGCCGTTCAGCAAGGTGTGGTCGAGATGAACGCCTCGAACAGTTATTTCTGGTCCGGCAATGTCTTTGCTGCGCAGTATTTCACCACGGTGCCTTTTGGCATGTCCTATATGGGTCACATGGCATGGCTGTTCCACGGCGGTGGTCTGGAATTGTGGCAAGAGGTCTACGAGCCTTTTGGCCTTGTTGCCTTCCCCATGAACTCGACCGGGGTGCAGATGACCGGCTGGTTCCGCGAACCGATTGAAGAGCTAAGCCAGCTGAACGGGTTGCGTATGCGCATTCCGGGGCTGGCAGGGCGGGTCTATGCGTCGCTTGGTGTCGATACGCGCCTGCTTCCGGGTGGCGAAATCTTTCCAGCGCTGGAACGCGGTGTGATTGATG
>SLAT01000322.1 GCA_007126715.1 Roseinatronobacter sp. | reverse complement strand
TGGCCTGCCTGTGTCTGGCCCTAAGCGCTGCGGCCAGTGCGGCGCTGCCTGACATGTTTTTCAGGCATCGGGTGTTGAAGCTGACGGTGTTGTCCATGATCCTGCCGCTGGCCTATTATACCCTTGCGGTCATAGATCAGGGCGGCACACCCCCACCAGCCGGAGGAAGCCTGTGACGATTGAGACACTGAAAACCGATGGCGCGTCCCTGACCCTTCATTTGAACGGGCCGGATTGGAACGGTGTGCGCGCCGCGACGCTTGGCAATGTGTCGTTCAAGACGCCACAGGCGGGCACGGATTTGTTGCAACAGGCGCTGGCGCGGGTGCGGGATGCCGGGCTCGACCGTGTATTGGGGCCAATGGCAGGCGACACATGGCACAATTACCGGTTTGTCAGCGAAAGTGACGGCACGCCCGCCTTTTTGATGGAACCGGCCAACCGCCCGCATGAGCCGTTGATTTTTGCCGCCGCCGGTTTCCAGCCTGTGGCGCGCTATTTTTCAGCGCGGATGCCCTTGGACATATACGACCCCGCGCCATTGCCCGCCCCCGCCGGTTTCACCATCGAGGCATGGGACGGCCACGACCCGGACGCCATGCTGCGAGAGGTGTTTGCCCTGTCGTCAGTGGCATTCGCAGGTAACGCGTTTTATGCCCCGATCCCTGAATCCGCGTTCCTTGACATGTATAAATCCGTTCTTCCCATGCTAAAGTCCGAGTTGATCTTTTTCGCGCGGCGGCCAGACGGGGCATTGGCAGGCTTTTTATTCGCAATCCCGAACTATGCCGAAGGGCTGGACACGAAAGCCGTCATCCTGAAAACCTATGCCAGTCTCATTCCCGGTGCGGGGCGGCATATGGTGCATGCCTGTCATGTTGCCGCCCTTGCGATGGGCTACAAGACAATGATCCACGCGCTGATCCATGACGACAACCGCTCTGCCGAGCGTAGCCGTCAGGAAGGCGGGCAGGTGTTTCGCCGCTATGAATTGCTTGGGCTGAAATGGGATGTCTGATCTGCTGCGCGACTTTGCGGCCGCAGTCGAACGGTATCCCGACAGGGTGGCGCTGGTCGATGGCAAGGGGCGCGCGGTAACGTTTGCCGAACTGGATGCGCGCCGCGTGCGTTTTGCGGGGGCGTGGCACCGCAAGGGCATTCGTGCGGGCGACAAGGTGTTGGTGGCCATGTCTGTGGATGCGGACCTCTATGCCGCGCTGGCTGCGCTGTGGACACTTGGCGCAACTGCCGTTCTGCCAGAACCGGCATTGGGGCTTGCGGGGCTGCGCCATGCCGCGCGCGTCACCAGACCACGTGCCTTTTGTAGCGCTGGCCTGTATGGCCTGCTGCGTTGGGTGTTGCCGGAATTGTGGGGGTTGCGCCACCTACGCCCGAACGGGCAGTCCGCGCCTGTCCCCGATATGGCCCCCCCTGCAGGCACGGATATTGCGCTAATCTCGTTCACATCGGGCACGACGGGGCCGCCTAAGGCCATTCCGCGCAGCCATGATTTCCTTGCAGCACAGCATAGCGCCATCGCGCCGCTGCTCCGCAGCGCGCAGGCCGAACGCGATCTGGTAGCGTTTCCCGTGTTCGTGCTGATCAATATTGCCAGCGGGCAGACATCGGTGTTGCCGAACTGGAAGATGTCGCGCCTTGATGCGCTGGACCCCGCGCAATTGCGCGACTGGATGCACAAGAACCGCGTCACCCGCGCACTTGTTCCCCCATCCCTGTGCGAAATGTTGGTGCAGGCAGGGGCGGATGCGCCGCTGCATACGGTCTTTACCGGCGGTGGCCCTGTATTTCCCGAACTGATTGACCGGATGCACGCGGTCCGGCCTGATTTGCGCGTGTGCTGTGTCTATGGCTCGACCGAGGCGGAACCGATTGCCCATCTGGACGCCACCGAGATTACATCTGACGACCGCGTAGCGATGGATGGGGGGCAGGGGCTTCTGGTCGGTCACCCCGTTGCGGGGATAGACCTGCGCATTCACAAGGATGAGATTCAGGTTGCCGGTGCGCATGTGAATCGCGGCTATCTTGACCCCGCCCATGACGCACAAAACAAGATCCGTGATGGCGTAATAGTATGGCACCGAACAGGCGATGCGGGCCGTCTGGATGCGCAAGGCCGGCTTTGGTTGCTGGGGCGCATGGGCACGGATGTGAAAATCGCGGGTCGCATGTGCTACCCGTTCGCGGTCGAGGGTGCTGCGCGGCAATGGCCCGGCGTGCGCCAATGCGCCCTGATGGCGGCCCAAGACACCGCCTGCCTTGTGATTGAGGGGGACAAGGCGCAGGTTGCAGTCTGGCAAACCCGCGCCAGCGCGTTGGGTATTGCGCGGGTCGTTCATGTGGCCAGCATGCCAATGGACAAGCGCCACCGGTCCAAGATTGACCGCAACGCCCTGCAGGCATTGCTGTAAGCAAGAATACTCACAGATCACACTCATGACGTCGGGATTTGCACCTACAGGGGCGGCGAAATCCGGTGATCCTGACCTTTCAAGACATGAGTTTGCTTTTCCAAGGTCCGACACCCCGCAAATCGCCGAACCTTACACACAGCCAAGCTGACCACGACCATCGCCCAGAACGGCCTTTGGGTTCAGGGCTGATTGATCGCTCTCCTTGCGGAGCGTGAAGCACGGCGAAGGGCTGAAATAAATGGGCCCTGAGCCCAGAGAACAGCAAGCAGCCATGATCGCAACGGGGCATAGTTCGGATGGCGCATCTATTCCGGGGAGTTACCCGGCGTCCATCCTGTCATCTGGTTCAGCAAACACCCGCCAACCGCTCAGGCAGAGCGCTTCATCTCGCCCAGCTTTTCCAACAAAGCCGCGCCTGTACGGATACCCGCGTAGAAAAGATCGACCTCAAGGTTTTCATTCGGGGCATGGTTTGCCTCGTCAGCGTTTGCATAGGGCACGACAAAGGCTGGCACCCCGAGTATCTTGGTGAACACATAATCCGGCAGGCTTCCCCCCGCCGAAGGGTACATCAAGGGGTCTTCGCTGCGCGCAGCCCGGATTGCATCCACGATTACCGTCGTGAACGGCGATTCAATCGATGTGCGCGATGGCAGCATCCCGCCACGGGGAATGACCTCAACCTCGGGGGCGTGGCGGGCAACATGGGCGCGCACACAGCCGAGCACCTGATCTGGCGTCATATCGGGCACAAGGCGAATGTCGCATTTTGCCACCGCAGCGCAGGGCAGAACCGTTTTCGACCCTGGCCCGTCATATCCGCCGTGCAACCCGTTGATCGTCAGCGTCGGGTGGAACATCAGCCGATCATGGAACGGACGATCCGCCGGTGCGTCCAGCCGCGCCAACCCCATTTCATCCATATAGCCCGCAATATCGACCGGCAGCGCATCGGCGGCGGCACGTTCGGCATTGGTGGGGGGAATGATCGGGTCGTGCAGCCCGTCAATTGTGATCTGCCCTTGCGGTGTTTTCATGGTTGCCAGCAAATGCACCAAAGTCCAGATCGCGTTCGGCATTGTGCCGCCGTGATTGCCCGAATGCGCGTCTGTCCGACCGGTGCGCACCACCAGATCGAACCCGGCCATCCCGCGCACGCCGAATTCCACAATCGAACGCCCGGAGGGGTGCAGCGGCCCGTCTGCGGTTATCACCAGATCGGTTTTCAGCAAATCGGCATGGTCGCGCACAAAATCTGCAATGCGGGGGCTGCCGATTTCTTCCTCTCCTTCCAGCAGGACAATCACATTGCAGGGCAGCTTGCCATGCACGTCCAGATAGGCTTCGATTGCCAGAAGTTGTGCGAAATGCTGGCCTTTGTTGTCACCCGCCCCACGCGCATAGACCCGTCCGTTGCGCAGCGTCGGCTCGAACGGGGGGCTGTCCCATGCCTCCAGCGGGTCGGGGGGCTGCACATCGTAATGCCCGTATAGCAACACCGTTGGCGCGCCGGGAACATCCGAGCGCCGCCCCAGCACCATTGGGTGGCCCGCTGTGGGGATGGCTTCTGCGGTCATGCCAAGGGTTGTCAATTTATCAACTAGCAGGGCTGCAACCTCGCGGATGCCAATATCATGGGCGCTGATACTGGGGTGCCTGAGATACTCCATCAGGCGCTCCAGATATGTTTCGCGGTGCTGCTCGATATGGTCGAAAACCGCAGTCAGATCGCTCATTTTTGTTCCTTTCGCTCAGGGTAAGGCCACCATGCGCGCCGCCGGTTTCCTGCGCCCTAACCCGACGCGATCATCAATCTGATGTCAATATCCTAGACCTTGGGTTCTTTTCGCATTCTGGTGCCGCAGACGCAGCGATTCGCCCCAACTTGACCGTTTCAGTGAAGTAGGTGGCAATGAAGCAACGCAAAATGACGGATTGGAGTGGCGAGCAACCGTAGTTTTGGTCGTGCAACTGCGGGCTTCAGGAGATGGCAAGCGTTCTGGCCTTGCCCCGGCAACAGCGACTTTGCCCTTCAAGGATTGACGAGCGCGGCACCAATGACCGGATTGAGGAAACTATTTGGTAGAATGCCACAATGCGACTGTCAGCGAAGGGCCGGGCGCGTCATTGACACAGTCCATTTGCGCAGCGGTGACTTTCCCTGCTTCAATTCTGTCCAAGGCGGATGCCGCAAGGAACGATCATCGGGGGCACCGCGTTAGACTGTCAGATCGAAAAGGCTACCTGAATGAGCAGTGGTCTTTAATGCGCGCCCTCTGACTTCGCGAATGAGGCTCAAGACTTTTGCAAAGCGCGCCATTCACCAAAACTCTGACAATAAGGAAAAGTGACCATGAAAATTCTGATGGTTCTGACATCTCACGATCAATTGGGTGACACTGGAAAGAAAACGGGCTTCTGGCTCGAAGAATTCGCAGCCCCCTATTATGTGTTCAAGGATGCCGGAGCAGACATAACTCTTGCGTCACCAAAGGGCGGTCAGCCGCCGCTGGACCCCGGTAGCGACACGGATGATGCGCAGACCGAAGCAACCGGGCGCTTCAAGGCAGATGCGGACGCAAATAGCCTGCTCGCTCAGACAAAGGTGCTTTCGACAATTGATGCAGAAGGCTTTGACGCCATCTTTTATCCGGGCGGCCATGGCCCGCTTTGGGATCTGACCGAAGACCGCGACAGCATACGGCTGATTGAAGAGTTTACCCATAGCGCCCGACCTGTCGGGGCAGTTTGTCATGCGCCTGCTGTTTTCAAGCACCCCAAAGGCGCTGACGGCAGCCCGCTGGTATCGGGCAAGACAGTTACCGGCTTCACAAACTCCGAGGAGGAGGGTGTCGGGCTGACCGAGGTGGTGCCTTTTCTGGTCGAGGATATGCTGAAGGCAAACGGCGGGAAATATGAGAAAGGTGCTGACTGGGGGTCATTCGTCGTCGTGGATGGCAAGCTTGTAACGGGCCAAAACCCAGCTTCATCGGAAGAAGCGGCGCGCAAGCTGCTGGCGTTATTGTAGATTCAGGTTTCGGGCCGCGCATTTCGATGCGGTCGTTGCCAGCGCAAGGGGCGAAAGGTTGCGCATGAATGCGCCAATCAACCGGGATTAACAACGCCGCTATAAACTTGGCCGGGTAACGCAGAGCGGTCGAGATACGAATTTGGCGAAACGCCTTGGTGTCACGCTGAATTCGTAATAACGCCGACCTGCGCCGTTTTGACCCTGAAGCGTATCTCGCCTATACCTCAGCCCACAGAGGGATGCGGTGCGCGTCATTGTGCAAACAAAAGATCATCTGCCGAGGCCCGATGAAATCAGCGTCAGAGACGATCCGAACCCTGTTGAGCGATGTTGGCGTTGTTTTTCGCGTGTCAGCCGCCATCGTCGTGTTTTTTGTCGCGGCGGCGGCTTTTGCGCCTGACACGGTGGGTCGCGCGGCGCAAGCCATCTTGCAGGTGACGGCGGCCAATCTTGGCTGGATGTATCTTCTTGTCATCACAGTCTTCGTCGGCTTCGTGCTGTATCTGGGATTGTCGAAATTC
>SLAT01000237.1 GCA_007126715.1 Roseinatronobacter sp. | reverse complement strand
CTGCGTAACCGCTTACAATCGGCGCAGCAAAAGATGTCCCGTATAGCCCTGTAAGATCGCCACGAACACCCACAGTCAAAAACTGGTTCTGAACAGTTGTGTTTGTACCGGCGACGTTAGAATATGATGCCATCTTTGCAAGATCTCCGATTGCACCATTCCGATCCAGTGCCCCTACGAAAATTGCTGCTTTAGCGCCAATCAGGTCACGATTCAGGTAATCGACTAGTCCATCGCGATTTCGTGTACCAACAGCGACAGCGTCGTTGCCCGCAGCCTTCACGACAACGGCGGATCCTTCACGCGCATAAGAGATAATGGAACTTTCCTGACGGCCCCAGCGCACGCTGCTAAAGCCATCTGCTGCAAACATCCCGTAGCTGAGGTTTAATGTGTTCAACTGCTTACGGCCAAGGCTGACTGCTTTACCCGAATAAAAATCATGCGATGCGAGTGTCGCAGATGGGGCAATCATTCCGGCTTGTTGGCGCACCCACTCGCCATGGCGTAGCAACTGCGTGCCAGTACCCAAGTTGCCATAGTAGCCCCAATTGCTGCTGAAGTCGTCTACAATGGTAATTCTTGTGCCTTGGCCCTGATACCCTTGGCGCCATGCATCCGCAACTTCGGGGCTCATCCAGGAATGGAGGGTCGGAAGCGTCGAGCTCCCGCTCTTGGGGCGATTTCGGCTGAGTTCACCAAAATTCAACTCGGCACCTTGCGCAAACCCTGACGAAGTTGCCAGCGGAATGCTCAGAACCGCGCCAAGCGCGATTGCTGACAGCGTTTTAATCAATCCCATGAGGAACTCCTGCGTAAAATTCATGTTGTGGACGGGTAAATTTCGTTGAACCTATCATGAGTTATTGTAGGTCGACATCTGATCCCAATCCAGTCGCGCGGATGGGGGAACAGGTTGGCATTCTGTGGCTATGTTCATCAAAAGATAGCAGTAAATCTCTAATGTGTTTGCAAATGGTTACTGACAATGCGCCCAGTTAGGGGGTGGCAGGGTGTTTTCTGCTCAGGTTCTTGCGCATTGTTTCCGCAACAGCAGATAGTGCCGCCCCGCAGTTAAAACTGTTTCGTATATTTATAAAATTACTTTCTGCCCTCTTAGACGATGCGGATATGTCCAAAATGCGCAGGATCACGATCAGCAAGAGTCTGCTGGCGACCATGGCGCGAGGGGCCGGGCAGGGTGCCGCGCCTTCGAACATATGCACCTCGCTGCCAGATGCTGGAATGTCGCTGATGGGCGCGTCGCGAAGGTCATCACGGTAAAACTCGGGGGATTCTGTCCGGGGCGGAAGCGGCCATTTCCGACCCGGATATTGTGACCTCAGGAATTTGTTGTGCCCGCCCGTCAGCAATGCGGGGCTTTTCAGACATTGCGGAACCAGACACCCAGTCGCAAAGCTGAAAACCATCGCCTTGTGTCAAGTGACACCCACAAGCCTAGGCGTTTACAGCGCGCCTCAGTGGTGCAGCGCAAGATCGGTTGCGCTGGCTACATGGCTGCCAAAGATCGTGCGGACATGCTTTTCCAGATAGATGCGTAGCCACGGCGTGAAACGCTCTGGGTGGCGTTCGACCATCGCACGCAGCGCAGGCAGGTTGATCCAGTCGATATCCGCCACTTCCTCGGGGTTGGGTGTCACGCTGAGATCCGGCATGACACGGGCGGTATAGACTTGCACCAATTCATGCTCGATCAGCCCGCCCCCAACATCGGCGCGATACTCGATTTCTGTGGCATGGGTCAGGTCAAGGCCGCTAATGCCAAGCTCTTCTTCCAGCCTGCGATTGGCGCAATCCAGATCAGACTCGCCCCAATGGGGGTGCGTGCAGCAGGTATTCGCCCAAAGGCCGGGGGTGTGATATTTGCTCAGGGCGCGGCGCTGGATCAGCACGCGGTCGCCCTCGGTCACAAACACCGAAATCGCCTTGTGCCGCAGCCCGCGCTGATGCACATCCAGTTTATCCAGCGGTTTGAGCGTGCCATCTTCCCAGGCCGGAATCAGATTTGTCATGTGTAACTCGGTCGGACCAGCCCTGTCAGATGCAGCATGTTCTTGATCCCGATCTTGACATGCGCCAAAGGCCGCGCGGCCACAAGTTTCTTGTTCATATAAGCCTCGAATGTCAGGCGCTGCACGTCGATATCATGGCACAGGCTTACGAAACGCTCGCGCCGCTCGTCGGATTTGTAATAGGCATCCTGCATCTGGCGCAACACCCGGAAAACGGTCTTGTGTTCACGCATAAACAGTTTGCGCGCCAGGCCCAGGTCTTTCGCCTTGCCCGAGGCCAGGGCCGCTTGTGCCGCAGTTGCCGCCACACGGCCACCGACCATCGCGTAATATATCCCCTCGCCCGAACTGGGCGCAACAACGCCCGCCGCATCGCCTGCAAGAACCACATCGCGACCATTGTCCCAGCGATCCATCGGGCGCAGCGGGATCGGCGCGCCCTCGCGCCGGATGGTTTCGCAATCCGACAGGCCAGACATGGCGCGCAGATCAGCCGTGGCTTTCTTCAGGTCCGCGCCATTGATCTCGGTACCCATGCCGACGCTGGCATGTTTGCCATGCGGAAACACCCAGCCATAGAAATCCGAACTGATACGCCCGTCATAGATCACATCGCAGCGATCAGGGTCGTAAAAGTCATTTGCAGGCGGCGCCTTGATGATCTCGTGATAGGCGATCACATAGGGAATCTTGTCGCCACCCGGAACCTCTGCACGCGCCACGTTCGAGCGCGCGCCATCAGCACCAATTACCAGTGTTGTAGCACTACGCCGCTCCTCGCCGGTTGCCTTGTCGCGCCAGACGACATGCGTTCCCTCTGCATCGCGTTCGATCCGCAAGAAAGTGCCAGTCAGACGCTCTGCCCCGGCTTCGGCGGCGCGGACGCGCAGGAATTCATCAAAATCCTCGCGGTCCACCATGCCGACATAGCCGTTCTCGATGGGAATATCGACGGCGCGCCCGGTGGGCGAGATCATCCGTGCAGTGGTAATCTGCGCCACGATCTGTGACATCGGAATATCGAAATCCGCAATCGCGCGTGGCGGGATTGCCCCGCCACAAGGCTTGATGCGCCCGGCACGATCCAGCAGCGCCACAGTCTTGCCAGCGCGCGCCAGATCATCTGCCGCAGTCGCACCCGAAGGCCCGCCGCCTACGATAAAAACATCATACTTCATGGCTTATTCCCCCGGAACCATCAGCGCCTTTGGGCGCGGTGACATGATGCGCGCAGCCAGTGCCGCAGACGCTATGAAAATCGTTGCCTGAAACAGGAATACCGCACCAAAGGCATCGGCCACCGGCAGCAGGCTGCGCGCCAGATCGACCAGCGCGGCGCCTGTCAGCCCGCCAAACCCTGCCGCAATTGCCTGGCTTGCGCCCCAAAGGCCCACGCGTGCGCCTTCGCGCTTGTCCTGCCCTTCGCCAGCCAGTTGCATCATCGAGCCAATCGCCGCGACGGCAAACATGCCGTTGAAAAACCCAAGCGCCACGACCAGCGGCACCAGCGGCAAAACCCACAGGCTTGCCCCTGCAATCGCGACCAGCATCACCGCAGACCCGATGCACCCGGTGACAACCCAGTTGCGCAGGCTACCCAAGCGGAAACCCGATGCAGCAACCCCTACCAGAACCATACCAAGGAACACGCCACCATTCTGCGCACCAGACATCTGTGTCGATTCCCCGGGCGTGTAATTGAAGACCAGCCCTGCATAGGGTTCGAGGATAAGTTCCTGCATGAAATAAGCGGTCATCGACAGGAACACGAAGAAGGTGAAGTTTCGCGCGCGCGTGTCTGCCCAGATATCGCGCATACCATCGCGAAAGCGGACCGAAGGCGGGGCAGGCCGGATGACAACGCGCCGCTCTATGCCCCAGACAGCAAGCACCGTCAGCGCGACCGCACCGGTGCATATGATTGCAACTATAACCATCAGCCGCGCGTGGCTGTAAGGGTCAAGGAATTTACCAGCCGTTATGGCAGTCAGGGCGATGCCTGCGATCATCATCAGCCAGGTGATTGTTGCTGCAGCAGGGCGACGGTACTCTGCCGTGGCGGTTGCCAGCAAGGCCAGAAGCGAGGTGCCAGAGGCCCCCACACCCAGACCGATCACGGCATAGGCCAATAGCGACAGCGCAAGTCCAAGGCCGAAACTGCTTTCCAAAAGCGGGATGGCGGCGGCCGCGCCAAGACCGCCCAGCGCCAGAAGCGCCATGCCGGCGATGATCCAGCGCGTGCGGTTGCCACCCTGATCGGCCAGATGGCCCCAGTTGGGCCGCGTGATCTGCACACCATAATGCAGCGCGACCAGAAAACCCGGCAGCACCACCGGAAGCGCCAGTTCCACCACCATCAAACGGTTCAATGTCGAGGTCATCAGCACCACAATCGCACCAAGGCAGGCTTGCACCAGCCCCAGGCGGAAAATCTGGACCCAACTCAGCGTCATGCGCCAATCCCTCTCAACGCGAAAGCGGCGACCATCATGCCCAGAACATAAGGGCCGACACCTGTGCCGTTGAACCAAGGTGCAAGTTTAGCCGGGTCTTTGCGCCAGCGCCCCAATGCCCAGATCTGCACACCAATGCCTAGCGTGATAATGCCCGCGTGAATAGCTGCGCCCCAGATCAGCAGCAGGAACACGACCACAAGCTGCGCCAGCACCATTACGGTCCCGGCGACGGTCGCGGCATCGACTGGCCCCAAGGTGACCGGCAAGGATTTCAGGCCCATCTGGCGGTCGCCCTCAATGGCCTTGAAGTCATTGATTGTCATGATTCCATGCGCGCCCAAGCCGTACAACAATGCAATCGCCACAATCTCGAAGCGTGGCGCGCCCGCAGCGATGACCGCCGCCCCCGTGAACCAAGGCAGTGACTCGTAGCTCAGGCCAACCAAACCCGGCCCCCACCAGCCAGAACGCTTCGCGCGCACCGGCTCTGCCGAATAAGCCCAAGCCGCCAGCACACCAACGATCGTGGCACCAAAACCCCAAGGGCCAAGCTGCCAACCGACAGCCAGCGCCAGCACCGACATCAGCAGCGCAATATATAGCCCCCAGCGTCCGGGAATGCGCCCCGATGGGATCGGCCGGTTCGGTTCATTGATCGCGTCCACATGCCGGTCGCACCAGTCATTTGCTGCTTGCGACATGCCACAAACGATCGGTCCGGCCAGCAAAACGCCAAGCACAACCAAGGCCCAGCTTTCCGGCCAGACACCAACCGAGATGATGCCGCACAAATAAGCCCACATTGGCGGAAACCATGTGATCGGCTTGATCAGCTCCAGCATCGCGCGTGGTTGCGGCAGGCCAGAGGGGTTGGGGCGGGTTTGAAGACTCAGATCGCTCATGCTGTAAACTTTGCCTTACATTTTGGATTCCATCAAGTGTTAATTGCCCCTTACACCCAGCGGGTTTCCGCGCAGCATGGTTAACGGCGGATTGAAAGCACCAGCGGCATTCTTACTTGTCCTCAAGCACCGACCGGAGGCATCATGAAACTGCGTTATATTTTCCCTGTAGCTCTTGCGCTTAGCGCCGGGCCTGCCTTGGCCGAACGAACGCCCCCTGCGCAGGCATTGCCCCTGTCCGAAATTGTCACCGGGCTTGAAGACCGCTACGACATTCAGTTCATCGACGAGATTGAATGGGATGATGATGGCTATTGGGAGGTAGAACTCTACACCCGCGACGGCGCAAAGGTCGAAGTGAAGGTTGATCCCGTCACAGGCGAATTGCACCAGTAATGCGCAGTGCCTGACAACATATCCGGCGACAGCTTGGAGGGGGTTGCGGACGGTGGATGTTAGCGCGAAGCCGCGCAGCGTCGGGCCGCGGTGCGGCGATCCAAGATTCAATTTGTAGCGCTTTATGCCGGCCAAATCCGCAAAAGATCAAAGCTATGCTCAGGTGGCAGCCAAATCGCCGTGCCGTGGGTGCGGCCCGGCGATGCGCGGCGGGCTGACGCCCTTGATTCCGCG
>SLAT01000210.1 GCA_007126715.1 Roseinatronobacter sp. | reverse complement strand
GTTGGGCAGTCCGTCAACCCAAGCCTGTTTATCGGCCTCGGGCAATTCGGACACTTGCAGGCCGGCTTCCTCCATCTCGGTCATGGCGACCTCGGCACGTTGGGTCACATAATCGCCATGCGCCCGCGACGTCGCGCGCCCTGCTTCACGCACGGCGTCCTGCACGGCTTCGGGCCAACTGCCGAAGCTGTCAAGATTGGCCGCAATACCGCCAAAATACATGGCCCCTACGCCAACCTGCGTCAGATGAGGTGCGACCTCATACACGCGTGTAGGCTGAATGCCTGTTGCAAAGCTGAGTGCGCCTTCTGACACACCGGTCTGGATATCGGTGTAGTAGGTTGTCAGCGCACCATCCAATGGCGTGGTGCCTGTGCCTTGCAGCCAATTCGCCGATGTGCCGGGCGCATTGATCCGACGGTTGTTGATATCGGCAAGGCTATTGATCGGAAAGTTCGAATAGATGTCATAGCTGTCGGTAATCAGCGACGACAGATGCAGCATGTTCTGCTCTGCCCAGCTATCGCGCAACTCTGGCAATTCTTCTGTCAGTTGATCGAAAATCTCGATCAGCAATTCATGGTCGCCCGTTGCAAAGGGGGTGAAATAGGTCACATTCTGGAGCGGCATGGCAGAGCCTTCCCAGACTGTCCCAACCATGCCGATATCCACAATGCCGTCACGAACCGCAGTGCGTGTTTCGGTAAAGCGGTAGAGCGTGCCGCCATAGGATTCGACCCAGTTAATCCGAAACTCGTCACCGGCTTCTTCCAGCAACCGATCAACAGTTGGCTGAAATGCGTTCTTCATCGCATAGGCCCAGATATTGTTTTCCGGGTGACTGGAGCCAATGTTGATCGTGATCGTCTGTTGTGCAGCAGCGGGGGCGGCAAGGGCAAATGCCAAGGCAAAGGCCGATGTTGTAAAGCCAAGTCTTATAGTCATGCTGTTCCTCCCTATAGACAGCGGTGAAGTCATTCAGTCCTGCCGAAAAACACGTATCACTCCGGCAGGTGGTGGATGGAGCGCAGGATGCGCTCTGGCGTCATGGGCATTGAGGTGACGCGCCCTCCCAAGGGGCGGATTGCATCGTTGATCGCATTCATAACGGCCGCAGGTGCGCCCGCGGTTCCTGCCTCGCCCGCGCCTTTGGCACCCAGTTCGGATTCGCGCGTCGGGGTTTCAACATGTCCGATAATCATGTCAGGCATCTCGGACGCCATTGGCACCAGATAATCAGCCATGTTGGCGTTCAGCAATTGGCCCTCGGTGTCATACAGGCTTTCTTCATACAGCGCGCCGCCAATGCCCTGAACAATTCCACCGCGGATCTGTTCGTCAACAAGTTGGGGGTTGATAACACGGCCACAATCCTCAACGCACCAGTGCTTCAACAATTTGACAAAACCGGTTTCAGGGTCGACTTCGACATAGCTGGCCTGAATGCCGTTGGTGAACGCAAAGGGGTAATCGCTGGTGATATAGTGGCGGGTCACCACCAGTTCGCGCGGCAAGCCTTTTGGCAAAGTGTCGCCTCTGAAATACACAACGCGACCCAGTTCCGACAATGGCATCCGCTCTGTGTCAGTTCCCAGATCAACGATATTGCCTTCTACAATATCAAGCGTTTCAGGGGCGCATTGCAGCATAGCACCCGCCACAGCCAGAATATTCTCGCGCAGCGCGCGCCCTGCCTGAAGGGCGGCCTCGCCCCCGATTCCTGCGCCGCGCGATGCCCATGTTCCCCCGCCATAGGGGGTAGTCTGGGTGTCACCTGTTATGACGCGAACACGCTGAACGGGCACACCAACCGCTTCGGCGGTGACCTGCGCCAGCATCGCTTCCGTGCCCTGACCTTGCTCGGTCACACCAGACATGGCCACAACCGAACCGTCCGGATCCATCCGAACCGTACATCCATCCTGTGCAGAAATCCGGGCGCCACCAATTCCATACATGAATGGGCTGGGGTTGGTCAGTTCAATGAAACTGGCAATACCGATGCCTCGATAGACACCATTTTCACGCAAAGCCGCCTGTTCGGCGCGCAAAGCCGGATAATCCATCATCTCGACAAGTTTGTTGAGGCTTTTGTGGTGCGACAAACCCTCAAAGCGCATATTGGCCGGAGAGGTGTAGGGATAGGCATCATCCGCGATCAGATTGCGGCGCCGGATCTCGATCGGGTCAAGACCTAGCTTTTCTGCCGCCAGATCGACCATACCCTCGGTGACTGCGGCTGCAATCGGGTGGCCCACCGCACGATACTGGCATGTCGGGGATTTGTTTTGCAGCACGACCGTTGTTCTGGCGCGGTAGTTGGCAAAATCATAGGGTCCACCGCAAAGGTTGACGACCTGATTGCCTTCGATGGCAGAGGTGCGCGGATAGACCGAATAAGGGCCTATTCCTGTCAGATCTTCGATGTCGAGCGCAAGAATGCGGCCATCCTCATCCAAAGCCATACGTGCATCAATTTCATGGTCGCGTGCATGAATGTCCGTTGCGAAGGATTCCAGCCTGTCAGCGATGAATTTGACAGGACGACCAAGGATCTTCGAGATCGTGGCTGTGGCAACTTCATCAGGGTAGACATGTACCTTGATCCCGAATGACCCCCCGACATCACCACAAATGACCCGCACTGCCCCCTCTGGCAGGCCCAGATGCTCTGCAAAGACAACTTGCATCATGTGTGGCGCTTGCGTTGAATGATAGACGGTCAACTGCTTCTCGGACCGGTTGTAGTCAGCCAGAATGGAGCGCGGTTCTACACATACGCCAGTATGACGGCCTGTCTTGAAGCGGCTTTCGACTATGACAGGGGCCGTGCGCATGACTTCCGCCGGATCACCTGAAACATGCTCGCGCTGGAAAGTCAGGTTATCCCCCAGATCAGGGTGCAAGACAGGGGTTTCCGGGTCGAGAGCGGTGCGCATGTCAGTGACAGGTTGCAGCGGCTCGTAGTCCACCTCGATCAGTGCGGCGGCTTCTTCGGCCTGTGCGCGGGTATCGGCCACCACAGCCGCCACGGCCTCGCCAGTCCATGTCGCGCGATCTACTGCGATCGGGTGTTGCGGCGCTGATTTGAGTCCTTTCAAATGCGCCAGAACAGCAACCCACGGGGTGCAATGCTCGGCCAGATCGGCGCCAGTAAAAACCCCGCGCACACCGTGCGCCGCGCGCGCAGCCTCGGTGTTTATCGACTGAATGCGGGCATGTGCATAGGGGCTGCGCAAGAACACGGCATGCAACATGCGCGGCAGGACAATATCGTCCACATAACGGCCACGTCCCTCGACCAGCCGCCGCGCATTGGGGCGCGGAACAGTGCGGCCAATATAGCTGTTGGGCCGGTCGGGGTTGTCAAAACGAATGCTCATTCTGCCGCCTCCTGTTCGGAATTTCGCGCTCTCGCCGTGGTCTCTATGGCATCGACAATGGCCTCGTAACCTGTGCAGCGGCAGTAATTCCCAGAGATATGTTCCCGGATATCTTCACGGCTGGGCACGCCTTGATGACGTGTCAGAATATCGCGCGCAGCGAAGATCATGCCCGGAGTGCAGAACCCGCATTGCAAAGCGTTCCGCTCTACAAAGTTGTCTTGCAGGTCGGTAATCTCTTTACTGTCGGTAACACCTTCGATCGTCCAGATCTCGGCCCCGTCCATCTGCGCGGCAAGAATAAGGCAACCGCGCACGATCTCGCCATCTATCTGGAGTGTACATGCGCCGCAGACGCCATGTTCACACCCGGCATGTGCGCCAGTGAGGCCCAGATCGAGGCGCAAGAAATCCACGACATGTCGACCGGCAGGAACACGTGCTTCAACGCGCTCGCCATTCACGGTGAGTGATATATCGACCAACTGTTCAAACGCAGCTTGGCTCATAATCTGTACTCCATCTGTTTTAAGAGTTGGTCATGTCCGCCAGCACCCTGCGCAACAGCACTGCCGCCAGATGCCGTCTATACTCGGCGCTGGCATGGGGGTCGCTTTCGGGATCAAGATCATCTTGCAATGCGCTGACTGCGTCTTCGATTGAACCGCCTGAATTCAGGATAGTCATCGCACCCGCAGCCAGAACGGGCTTGTCGGACACTCCGAAATAGGCAAGCCGAACGCCGTCAACGGACTTTACCCCTGCAAGCCCGACAATTGCGTAATCGCCAGAACGCCTTGTAAGCTCTCGGATCACATGCCGATCACCTGCGGCTTTCAGCGGTATATCGACTGCGACTATGATCTCGCCTTCTTCCAGAGCCGTTGTAAACAGCCCTTCAAAAAACGCATCGGCAGGGATGCGACGCTCGTTCCCGGCGCTGCGCACGAGGATTTCAGCGGCAAGGGCAATCATGCAGGCCGGAAGTTCCGCCGCCGGGTCAGCATTCGCCAACGATCCCCCCAGCGTGCCACGAGAACGGATCGCAGCATGGGCAATCAGCGGGGCAGCCTGTGTCAGAAGCGGCGCATGTTCTGCGACCAGCGGGGCTTGTGCCAGTTCTGCATGGCGGGTCAACGCACCAAGGCGCAAGACGCCCTCGTGTAGCACAACGCCGCGCAATTCCGGCAAATGCCTGATGTCAACAAGCAGCGCTTCTTCGGACAACCGCAAGTTCAGGGATGCGACCAAGGACTGCCCCCCGGCAATAACCACGGCCTCACCTTGCGCGCTTTGCAGCAGATCGAACGCATGGCCCAGTGACTGCGCACGCGCGTATCCGGCGACTGACGCTTTCATGATCCCTCCCAGGTATTTCCGTCTCGGCGCGCCCCTCCTCCAAGAGTCTTGCGCTTCGACATTGCACACTATTGAGCAAATGATCTATAAAGAAGTCAGATTTGGCAAGGGGGGAAATTCATGCGAAGAGAATTTTTCTTATCGCCACCTAGTTGAAGAAAGCGGATCGGAAACACGCATGGACATAGCGACGTCACGCCGCCAGCGCCTTTCGCCAGAGGAGCGCCGCAAACAGATCATTGACGCGGCGGTTGCATATTTTGCAGAGCATGGCCTTGAGGGAAATACACGTAATCTGTCGAAGCAAATGGGCGTGACGCAGTCGTTGATCTTCAAGTATTTCGCAACCAAGGCAGAGCTGATTGAGGCGGTTTACAACCGTGTGTATCTGGATCGTATTGCCCCGCATTGGCCTGATTTGGTTGACGATTCAAAACGCCCCCTTCGGTCGCGACTGGTGCAGTTTTACACAGAATATGCACAAGCGATCTTTACCTATGAGTGGATGCGCATCTTCATGTTTTCGGGACTGGCAGGTGCCGAACTTAACCGACGGTATCTGGACCATCTGAGCACGCTGATTTTGCAACCGATCCTTGCCCAGATCAAGGCAGAGACCAAGACTTCGCGCCTGCCCGACTTCGAAGATGTGTGGAACCTGCACGGTGGGATCGTCTATATCGGGATACGCAAATATGTATACCAGATGCCCACCGCAGACCCCGATGCGGAGTTAATCGCTCGGGCGGTGGATCGTTTCCTGAAAGATTTCGGCATCCCGATTGATTCGGACTGAAAGTTCAAATTCAATCTTCGGTTATGGTTTGAGCATGGGGCCTTGCTGACCCTCTTGATGCATCATGCACCAGTGAACTGCGTATTGGACGTCGCGCGCATCGTTGGTCGGCATCTCAGATTTCGAGGACCAGCATAACAGCAGGTAAGAAAACATCTGCGTCACGCACCATTTCTGGAACGCAACCAAACGGGCGGTTTTCTTGTAGCAGGAATGACCGGGATGATAGTTCACGCAACAAGATCAATGTTTTTTCTTGCCACTCTCCAGACGCAGCACATGATCCAGCGATAGCCGCCCCGGCCCTTGCGTAACCGTGACCAACAGCGCCGCCGCCCAAAGCCCATGCGTCACCCATGCGCCCGGGAAGACAAAAATCTGGATGACGGCGGTCATGATCAGCAAGCCCAGCGCCGAGAAACGCGCAAACAAGCCAAGGATCAGCAGGACCGGCAAGATATGTTCTGCGAGCGTGGCAAGCACTGCGGCAGGCGC
>SLAT01000002.1 GCA_007126715.1 Roseinatronobacter sp. | reverse complement strand
GCCCAAACCCTTCCATCTCGACATGCGCGCGGTCCTCGACCATATGATCGCTGTCCCGGAAAGGCATGGGGTTGGTCGACCATAGCGGGAAGGATCTCCAATATCTGTCGATCAAATTCACTGAGCGATTTGCAAAAGCCGATATCGAACCTTCCGTTGGCAGCGTAGGTTGCAGCGACGCACCGGCTGAGACGATCAACATGCTCTTCAAGGCCGAAGTCATTCACCCTCGCGGCCCCTGCCCCAACTTTGCAGCAGACTGGTATGCAATCTTCGACTGGTTGAGCCAGCCGGTGACAACTCACCCGCTGCAGCCGAGGCGGACGACCTTGCAGTTCTGGAAGCTGAGGTCATAACGATGACCTCATGAAAGTCAGCTTCCAGCTAGCCCGGCGCAACTCAAGCAGGCTTTCGGCGATGGACGTCACAAAGACCGGCACTCAGCCCCACCCAATACACGGGAGAGGCCAGCAAACGCGTGTTCTTTTGCTGAAGTAAAAGCAGCCCCAAGCCGCCGCAATGTGATAGTGCCCATGATACTCTCTGGATGCCCACGATGCCAAACCGGAAAAAAGGCTTGCGAAACCTATCAGGGTATAGATCACGAGACCCAACTCGGCTTAAGAATGACCATGAGCTTTTTAAACAACACAAACGGTTTGGACTGGCTTGATGCTTTGGCGGTGGCTGTGTTTTTCACGGTCTGGTTATGGCTTGGCTGGCGAATTGGGCATCCTTCTGCGGCGCGACCTTCGGTAACTGTATTGATGTCAGACTACCGGCGACAGTGGATGGAGGTGATGGTCACGCGCCAGCCGCGCATTTTTGACGCGCAAATCATGATGAGCCTAAGGCAGAGCACATCTTTTTTCGCATCCACCTGCCTCTTGGCGCTCGGCGGCCTGCTGGCATTGATCGGGAATGTGGAGTTGCTGGGCGGCGTCGCAACGCGGTTGACCAATATTGAAAACAGCAGCGCCGTGCTTCAGACCAAACTGTTTCTGGCGCTTTTCATGCTGGGCAACGCATTCTTGAAATTCGTCTGGGCCAATCGCGTGTTTGGATATTGTTCGGTCGTGATGGGGGCTGTGCCCAATGACCCTGATAGTCCACGGGCCATGCCTCTGGCGATGAAAGCCGGAAAGTTGAATGGTCGCGCTGCTATAAACTTCAATGCAGGCTTGCGGTCGATGTATTTTGCGCTTTGCGCGCTTGCGTGGCTGGGCGGGGCTTTGGTTTTGCTTGTGGGCGTGGCAGTGACGGCATGGGTCGTCTGGAGTCGCGAGTTCGCCTCTGCCTCGCGTGACGTTATCCTCGACCTGAACGGTGACACCAAGTCGTGACTATGGCCGCGGTCAGAGTTCACCATGTAAAGGGGATAGGACACTGAGAAAATTTTCGCGTTGCCTTGGATATGCTCTGGTGCGCGCTTCTATTTTTTCGGATCGGCCCGCATTGCAATCGGGCGTGGTCAGTCGCAACCCCGAAGCAACGTGCAGATCATCGACGCTGCAGCCTAACGTTCATGAGCCTCCGGTCAAAATCGCGGCCCCGGATGTTGAAACACCCAACAGCGCTCGGAAATCTGGATACCCAGCCGCTTGCAACGCAATCACCCCCGCGCCCCGCGTTAGCCGATCTTGGACAGGATCCGGGACATAGTCATTGGCACGCAGAATTTCGACATATGAATTGCAAATGCTATGCTCCACTGCGCCCGCGATAACCAAGGCAAGATACCAATCGTATGGGCGAAGAGATCGCACGTTCGTTTTGGCCATATAGGTGGTCGCTACGACCGGCCCGGCATCAGTCTCGACCCGGAAGTCATCAATTCTGTCATAGCCGATGCCAACCTCTTCAAATCGATCAAGTGCGTCTCGCTCACTAATGTCGATCTCAAACAGCACCCCTTCAGTGCAGTGAGCCGAAGCTGCCCTAGCCAATGTCGCCTTGCCTGAACCGTCTTTGCTTTTCTTTGAGAACTCCACTCGAAACCCGCGCGCCTGCGCCACACAAAGACGCTCGGCACTCTTGCATCTGGCAAGCAGTCGTGTGCTCAACATATTTGAGCCGTATGCGAAATATTTGAAGGTCATCAAGACAGCATAGCTCGCGCGCGGTTCATTGTCATCTCTCGTGCAGCGCGCAATGTCTGAAGCTGATGTTTTGGGGTTCCGAAAGCTGGCCGTGCATCTGATCAGGGTGTCGTTGAGACACAACCCGCCACGCCAACAGGCCACACCAAAATGGACGAGATTAACAATGTTGAATTTACCGGTCGAGGCGCAACTTCGGAGCAATTGACGGGACTTATACACAAAGGAAGGCGGGTATTTCCTTCGATCCACGCAGAATGCCAAGCCTGCTGCCTTTGTGGCACGATTTCGGAACTGGACGAAAGCTGGTGGTCCTACCGTAGCAGTCAGCAAGTTACGATCAATAGGCTTTGTCGCGCACCAAGGAGAGCTAAACCATCAGTAAGAACCGGGCGTCAGATCACAGCCTCAGAACCGGCGGCGAAGGCCGAACACCAAGCCGTTCGAGGAACCACCGTCACCGATCAATCCAAACCCGTCCGAGCGGTGATGCAACCGAAAGAAAATGCTGTCCCCCGGCCGTGAGTCAAGATGCCGTTCGACCTCCGCATTCCAGTAGATGAGCGTCTGTTCTACTCGGCCTCGCCCGCGCTGCATCTCTAGGGCTGGTTCGTAGGTTGCATAGGAAAGGCCCATCCCGAAGGCTACCCGATCAATAGCGCTCAAAATGCGTCGTCTGGGTGTCAGCCCAACGGAAAGCGGCAGGTTGAACTCCCAATGTCTTTGCAACCCGAAATGGCGCACCACCTGCCCCTCGACAGCAAAATCCAGCGTCCCGTGTCGAAGCTGGATTGGCGCACCCAGCGGATATGCAGCGGCGATTCCGACCAGTCCCGGACGTTGTAGATCAATCTTCCATGGCAAGAGCACAACCTCTTCCCACGGGTTGTCAGTGAGCAGGCCACCGAAAACGCTAATCGACGTGTCTGCTTCCGCGCTTCGACCAAGAGCATCCAGCATCAGCGTCAGGGCCGCCACCGCCAGCCATTGCGACCACCGGCCAACTGTCCCCAAGCATAATTGCATTAGCGAAGGCCAAATCCCGGATGCCGGAGGCTTGTCCCCGTACGGAAGGGAAAGGCGTTTCCCACTGTGCATCGTCACTCTCGTTTGCGTCACACCCGGATCGGTAGCGTGACCCAGATTATTTAAGGGGTAGGCTACCGCACAATTGCGATCAGATCAAAGCCTGTGGCTTGGTCTGAGTGGTCGCGCATGAAAAGCCAGACGTTCAGCGGCACGCTGCTGTCCGGGCAAGGTTTGTAGAGAAGCCGCTCCTGCTTGGTGCCTGATTCAGCGGCCTGTCGCGGAGCATGCGGGGCGCTGGACTCAAAACCTTTCGCGCAATTCAACATTAGGTGCGCTACACACAGCCAGGACCGCCCCGGTTAACCGCGATCCAGTTCGTGTGTTCTGAGAAACTGGCAAGGTTTCGCTTGTGCGTTAATTTGGGTGGGTACCCAAACTGCGCCTCTGCGTTACCCTAAGTGGACAGAATAATCTTGGAGGGTCGCCATGACATGTGCAACGCAAACCATACTTGTTGCAACGGTTGTCAGCCTGCTCGGTGTAACGCCGGGAGTGACAGACCCCGGTCGAAACAATAGCAAAGGGGTGACGATGGGTCAGCAGGACACCATTGGCAATCATAGGCTGTTTCAGGCTCAGGCGAACCGCGCTGCCAATTGCCCCCCAGGACTGGCAAGGAAGGATCCGCCCTGTATTCCCCCAGGTCAAGTGAACAGAGGTAATGTTCAATACGGGAACCGCGTTGGAGACATATTTCGTGTTGGTGATTACATCATCATATCAAACCCGCGCCGATATGACCTCGAGCCACGGCAAGGCTGGGATTATTTCCGGGATGACAACAGGATCTACCGCGTCGATAGCACCACCCGTCAGATCCTTGCTGTGATCAATCTGATTGACGCCTTCACAAACTGATAAAGTAACCAAAGGTAAACCCTTTAGGTCGCGGGAAATTTCGTCGTTCCTAGGGTGCTTATACGAGGGCAAAGAAGCGTGGAGTGGCCTCTTTGTGTTGACAAGGGTTTAAAGCCTTTCGGCAGTATTGATCCTTGAACCTCTGGCCTGATCCGGCGATGATCACGCCAAGCAGAAATGCACTTAGGGAATATCGGCTTATGACCCACGATCACGCGCGGCCAAACATCCTGATCGTGATGGTGGATCAGTTGAATGGCACATTTTTCCCTGATGGTCCCGCAGATTGGCTTCATGCACCCAACCTCAAGGCGCTGGCATCGCGGTCTACGCGTTTTGCCAATGCATACACGGCTTCACCGCTCTGTGCGCCGGGGCGTGCAAGTTTCATGTCGGGGCAGTTGCCAAGTTCTACGCGGGTCTATGACAATGCAGCGGAATTCGCTTCGAGCATTCCGACATATGCGCATCATTTGCGGCGCGCAGGTTATTATACATGCCTCTCCGGTAAGATGCATTTCGTTGGCCCCGATCAGTTGCACGGGTTTGAGGAGCGTCTGACCACGGATATTTACCCTGCCGATTTCGGTTGGACGCCTGACTACCGTAAACCCGGCGAGCGGATTGATTGGTGGTATCACAATATGGGGTCGGTGACGGGCGCGGGCGTGGCCGAAATCAGCAACCAGATGGAATATGACGACGATGTCGCGCATCATGCAGTATCCAAGATTTATGATCTTGCACGCGGGGCCGATGCGCGTCCATGGTGCTTGACGGTCAGCTTCACCCATCCGCATGACCCTTATGTGGCGCGTAAGAAATACTGGGATCTTTACGCAGATTGCGCCCATCTGGTGCCTGAAACCGGGCCAATACCTTACGCGCAGCAAGACGCCCATTCAAAGCGGATTTTTGATGCCAATGACTGGCGTTCCTATGATCTGACACCGGAAATGGTGGCGCGAGCACGGCGCGCCTATTTCGCAAACATCTCTTATCTCGATGACAAGATCGGCGAGATTATCAGCACGCTTGAGGCAACGCGCCAGCAGGCCGTGGTGGTCTTTGTCAGCGATCATGGGGATATGCTGGGGGAACGGGGGCTGTGGTATAAGATGAGCTTCTTTGAGGGCTCAGCCCGCGTGCCCCTGATGATCGCGGCCCCTGACATGGCGACAGGCCGGATTGATGCGCCTGTCAGCACCATCGATGTTTGCCCGACATTATGCGACCTTGCTGGTGTCAGCATGGCGGAAGTCATGCCTTGGACCACCGGCGAAAGCCTTGTGCCGTTGGGCCAAGGCAACAAACGCATCAGCCCCGTCGCCATGGAATATGCTGCCGAAGCCTCAGAGGCGCCCTTGGTCTGCCTGCGCGACGGGCGGTGGAAATATACCCGCTGCATGCTGGACCCTGAGTTGCTGTTTGATCTGGAAACCGACCCTCAGGAGCATTGCAACCTTGCCGATGATCCTGCGCATCAAGAGATTTTGGCCGATTTGCGCGCGAAGGCCGAGGACCGATGGGATCTGCCTCGCTTTGATGCCGAAGTGCGCGAAAGTCAGGCACGCCGATGGGTCGTCTATGAGGCTTTGCGACAGGGTGGCTATTACCCGTGGGATTTCCAGCCACTGCAAAAAGCATCAGAGCGCTACATGCGCAATCATATGGATCTGAACGTCCTTGAAGAGAGCAAACGCTTTCCGCGCGGCGAGTAATGCTCAATGGCCAGTTTCACACCGCCGCTTCATCACTATGCGCAAAGAAACTGAACCTGCCGCATCCCAAGTCGCGCTGACGGCAAAGGGCTACACACCCCTTAGTGGGCATCATGGGTCGGATGGTGAATACAAAACCATCCTTGGCGTTTACAGGGGTTTGGTGGATTTGGTCTGCGCTCGGGCGTTATAACTTCCGCAAGCGCCCTCTTGCCGAACGCACTGCGTGGCACATCTCTAAACCCGAGTCAGTCCATACTGGTTTTGGAGTATATTGATGCCCAGACGCACCTATCCAACAGATGCCGGG
>SLAT01000009.1 GCA_007126715.1 Roseinatronobacter sp. | reverse complement strand
GACGCCTTTGACCAGTTGATCAATGGCGAACAGCACACTGGCCTCGCCGAAGCGTACGCGCACCATCGCCTGTGCATGGCCGATCTGGCTGCGCCCGTCTGGCATGGGGCGGTCATCAATAAGTTCTACCATAACCGCGATATGCCCGGCCTTGACCATGTAAAGGATGTATTCGCGCAGCCAGTACATCACGATCAACACGATCCCAAAGCCCGATAGCCCGCCAAAGAACGTGGCCGAAGCGCGAAAGCCGTCATCACCAAGCGCGCCGATCCCCCAACCAATGCCTGCACCGGTGCCGGTGACCAGAACATAGGCAAGGGCTGCGCCGAAATAGACCGCCATGCGCAAAAGAACGAATGGCAGGGTTTGCAGCATCAGGCCAATGCCGCGTCTGAATGAGAAATCCCACATGAGTCACATCTTTCGTTTCAGGTCAGTGTATTTGGGGCGCAGGCCCGTATCAGCACAGGCCGCGTCGCATGCGTGCCTGCCAGCGGTTGACATAGGTTGGCGGCACGACGCGGGGCGCGCGCGCGTATCTTATCGCTGATACCTTAACTGTGATGTTTGGTCGTCGCCCCGTCCGAACAGGGGGGATCAGGCCAGATGGCGCACTGGCAGCGACAGCAAAAGCGCCACAAGATCGGCCTGCCTGTGGGTTCCCGTCTTGGCAAAGACATTGCGCAGGTGAAACGCGATTGTGGTCGGGGCTACACCGGACTGTTCTGCGATCTCATCCGGGCGCAAGCCCGAAGCCAGATGACGCGCAACGCGGGCTTCGGTCGGGGTCAGGTCGAACATTGCGCTTAGTGCGGATTGTGAAAGCGGGATCAGAGCATCCTGCTTTGTCAGAAAAACCATGACCATAGCCGGGGCGCCAGTGACTGGTTCTGGCGGGCAGGCATGTAACTGTGCGATACAGGCTGTGGCTTCATCCAGCAGCAATGATTTGGCATCTTCGCGCCCGGCACGTGCTTGCGCGCCCAAGGCGCGCACTGTCTCGGTCAGTGCATCGCGGATATCGGCGCCTTTTTCCAGCATGATCCGGTCTGCGATCTCATTGGCCTTTATCAGCGTACCATCAGGCGTAAAGATCAGCACACCGACAGTAAGGTTTTCCAGTAGATGCCTGCCAAGCCCGGCAACATGCGAGATGCTGGCCCTTGCCTGTTTGCTTTGGCGCAGACGCGCCTCGATCGTGGATAACAGCAAGTCATAATTGATGGGTTTGGTCAGATAGTCATCCGCTCCGGCGCGTTTGCCCCGGATGATCGCATCGGTCATGGACAGGGCCGACAGGAAGACAATCGGCACATGCGCCATATGAGGGTAATCACGGCGCAGACGTGCCAGAACGCCATAGCCGTCAAGATCTGGCATCATGATGTCACATAAAAGCAGATCCGGGCTGCATTCTTCCAGACAGGCTAGCAGGTCTGCACCGTTACGTGCCTCTTGCACACGGTAGCCCGCCGCCAGCAATTCATCTGCTATGTCGCGCAGCAGGTGCGGTTCATCTTCACAACACAGGATCAGGGGGGGCTTAGTCATTGAAACCGTCCATTATTTCTATGCCACGGGCAACCAGAGAGTGAAGACCGAGCCCTTGCCGGGCCATGTCTCGAAACTGATCTGCCCGCCTTGAAGTTCGGCGAGAGCTTGCGCCAGCGCAAGTCCAAGACCAGCGCCTTCCTTATGGGTCTTGCCGCGAAAATAGCGGTCGAACAGATGCGGTTGATCGCGGGCATCAATCCCGTCGCCCTGATCCGTTATCGCGCAAGCCACGCTGTTGCCCTGTTGGAACACGCGCAATTCAACGGGGCGGTCGGCATCACTGAACTTGAGCGCATTCGACAGCAGATTGTCAATGATATGACCGACAAGGTGGAAATCCCCTTTCGCCCTCAGAGAGCCATCGGCACAAGATACAAGCAAATTCCGATCTGGATGACGGCTCTGAGCCTCTGCTACGGCTGACTGAACTACATGCCTCATGTCAAGCACAGCGAAATCGGCCTGCAACTGTTCATTGTCTAACCGCGCCAGCAACAGCACCGTATCGCTTAGGCGGGTCAGGCGGCCAATCGCATCGCTCACCACAGCGCGCCTTTCCACAACATCCTCTGCCGTGACTGAATCGCCCTTGCGTTCAAGCCGGTGCAAAGCGCTGTCGATCAGGCTAAGCGGGGTGCGCAACTGATGTGAAACGATGGCGGCGAAATCCCGATACATCAGCGCGACATCCCTTTCCTGCTCCAGCAATTTGGCGGCACGAAGGTTCTGGACATCGGCAAAATGCAACTGATTTTGCTTGCGCAAAAGTAACCATGAAATTGCAAGCGCCGCAAGAAATGCGGCCATGACAGCAAAGATCACAAGGCGTTGGGTGCTGCGATAGGCATCAAGCCGCGCGGCGGCCTTGTTCCAATCCTCGATCATCACATCATTCGCAATGCGGTTGATCTGCGGGTGCAGTCCGGCGGTCAGGTCAAAAAGCGCCTGATGCTGCTGGTCACCATGCCCGTGAATCTGCGGGTCCAGTTCCAATAGGGCTGCTGTAATGTCATTGACCGTTTGCAAATGCCCGATCTGTTCCAGATATCGCGCCTGCGGCCCCCGCCCAAGCAGGTCCAACCGCGAGATTGTCAGGTCAAAGCGCTGCTCGATATGGCTTTCGTCCCGGTCCTGTTGCGCCACCGCAAGCGCAAGGGCATGGGCCTCCATCTGGGTCTGGCTGACCACCCAGAGCATGTTCTGGGTGGCAGCGATGCGCATATCACGTTCAAGGGCCGATGATTTCGCCAGAGCGAAGGCCAAAGACCCCAAAAACACGACCAGAACGGGCAGAAAGGGCGCATATTGCGCCCAACCCGGACTTTGCCTAGTCAGAATGACGTCTGTCATTGAACATGCAGGGATACAAGCTGCCAGACCCAGCGGGTATCATAGCGGATATCCTGCAACTCCGGGTGGTCGTCGCGTGGATAGACGATCCAGATTGGCCCCTTGTCGCGCGGGCTAAGGGGGACGCCATCCATTGACAGCGCGCCAATCACATCAAAGCGTTCGAAATCCGAAATCGGGATTTCAATCTGGTAATCGTTGAGCGCGCGCGCGATGACGACTTCACCATCTGCCTCATGGGCCTCTAGCAGGTCGCGGACAAGGAACCCCTCGAATGTCGATCTGCCGTCAGTCACGGTCGTGGCCGTGACCAGTTGTTGTTGTGACATACCCAGCAGGTCATCGCGGGTGAACTTGATTTCCTCGTCCGAGATTGCACCCGAAAGGGTCAGAACTGTATCGCTTGCCGCAAGCGAAGGGGCGGTCAAAAGAAACGCAAGGCAAAGCGTCAGTTTTCCGGGCATATTCATCGGCGCGCTCCCGCAGCTTTTCGGACAGTGCCCTCAGATCAGAGGCATAGCGACCATAGTAATGAAAAACCGACGTTAAACACCCCCCTAAATTTCAAAGTTTTTCCATTGGTCCCACAAGACAGCAGGGCAAGCCGCCCTGCCAGATGCGAGAGCGGGACGGTTTTATTTTCTGGCGCTGTCTCGAAAGTCGTTGAACGGGGCAGCCCATTCAACTACGCATGGATCAGATGGTGCCCGACTTATTTCGGGAGAATAGGGAAACCGGTGCAGAGAGCCTCTCTTATTCCGGTGCTGCCCCCGCAACTGTAAGCGGTGTGTCCCCCTCGATGCCACTGGACCAATTGGTTCGGGAAGGTGGGGGAACACATCAGCCGCAAGCCAGGAGACCTGCCATCGTCACTGAAACACCAACCCGGGCGGGGCGCCCGGAGGAGGATACATGACGATCGCTTTTGTTCATGCGCGTCGCATCCGCAGCGTTCCGCCTGATTTCGCATTTGCCTGTGTTGGATTGCAGGGGCCAAGGGTCGTGCGGGTATTTTCATGAGTTGCCCCTCTCCCCAGCCTGCGACACTTGCGCTTGAACAGATTAGCTGGGGCTCTGGCATTCTGAAGCCTGTCACACTGACACTCGAACCAGGGCGTGTGCTGGGGGTTCTGGGCGCAAATGGTGCGGGCAAGTCAACGCTGCTGCGGCTGATCTACCGATATTACAAACCGCAAGCAGGGCGTGTGCTGCTGGATGGGCAAGACATCCACTCCCTGCGCGCGCGCGCTGTTGCGCAGCGCGTGGCAGCCGTGCTGCAGGAACAGCCGACTGATTTTGCGCTGACCGTAGCAGAAATTGTGGCGCTGGGGCGCGCGCCGCATCGGCGCGCCCTTAGCGGGCCGTCAGAGCGCGATGCCCATGTCGTCGAGCACGCGCTACAACGCTTGTCGCTGATGGATTTTGCAAAGCGCCCCTTCGGCACACTTTCTGGGGGCGAGCGTCAGCGCGTCATGGTCGCACGTGCACTTGCACAAGAACCCGGACTGATCGTTCTGGACGAGCCGACGAACCATCTGGATATCCGCCACCAGCTAGAGGTTTTGCGGCTGGTGCGCGGGTTGGGGGCCACGGTCGTGGCCTCGCTCCATGACCTCAATCTGGTGCAGGGCTTTGCAGATGATCTGCTGGTTCTGCAAGACGGATGTGCTTTGGCTTTCGGCCCGGTATCCGAGGTTCTGAACCCTGACCTTATTGCCCGTGCTTTTGGCGTCTGCGCCCATCCGCGCGGCCCCGCGCAATTCGACTTCTCGCTTTTCGACGACATGCAACAGGAGACATCTGCATGAGAACCGCTCCGATGGTGGCGCTGGCAACATTGTTTGCCGGACCCGCGCTTGCCCATCCCGTCACCGTGCAAAGCTGCGACCGCGACATCACTTTTGATGCGCCGCCCTCGCGCGCCGCATCCAACGATGTGAACCTGACCGAGATGATGCTGGTCCTTGGCCTGACAGACCGGATGGTCGGCTATACCGGCATTTCCGGCTGGAACAAGCTGGATGAAGAGATCCGCGCCGATATAGGAGAGTTGCCCGAACTGTCCGAACGCTACCCCTCGCGCGAAGTGCTGGTTGGCGCAGATCTGGATTTCTGGTTCGCAGGCTGGAATTACGGCATGCGCGTAGGCGGCGAGGTCACGCCTGACACGCTGGAGCCCTTCGGCATTGCGGTCTATGAATTGACGGAAAGCTGCATCCATATCATGGCGCGTGATGGTGTAGCGATTGACGATATGTATACCGACATTCGCAATCTGGGCGCTATCTTCGGCGTGGGCGCGCGCGCCGAAGACCTGATCTCAGGTTGGCAGGCCGAACTTGCCGAAATTGCCGCTTCTATCCCCGAGGACGAACCTCTGCGCGTTTTTGTCTATGACAGCGGCGAGGATACCCCCTTTACCGCCGGGCGCTTTGCCATGCCGACCGCGATGATCGAGGCCGCGGGTGGGCGCAACATCATGGAGGATGTCGAAAGCTCCTGGACCCGCGTGGCATGGGAGCCGGTGGTGGAGCGCAACCCCGAAGTGGTCATCATTGTAAATTACGGCGAAGTCACCGCAGAACAGAAGATCGACTTCATGAAATCGAATCCCGCCTTTGCTGGCATGGATGCTGTGGTCAATGACCGCTTCGTGGTGCTGGAATATGTCGAGGCCACACCGGGGCCGCGCAATATTCGCGCGATCCGGGCATTGGCCGAAGCGTTTCACGGACAGTAAACATGCGCACCACCCCCGGCCCCGAAACTGCCGCGCCAATTCTGGCCGCAAAGGCTGATGTGCCAGTGCTGGCGCGTCCGGTTCGGCAGGGCTTGTGGGGGCTTGGGGTGGTGGCGCTGGTGCTGTCACTCTCTGCCGCGGTCAGTATCGGGGCCGTGTCGATCCCGATGGGCACGGTCTGGGGGGTGATCGTGGATAAACTCTTGCCCGGACTGGTCACGCCCGAATGGTCGGCAGGGCGCGCGGCGATCGTGTGGGAAATTCGTCTGCCGCGTGCATTGCTCGCGGCATTGGTCGGGGCAGGGCTGGCGCTGGTCGGCGCGGTTCTGCAATCGGTGACGCGCAACCCGCTGGCGGACCCGCATCTGCTGGGCATCTCGTCAGGTGCGGCCTTTGGGGCAATACTGGCACTGCTGCATACGGGCATGTTTC